>JAHEAK010000533.1 GCA_024642805.1 Kofleriaceae bacterium
CTGCGAAGCGGTGGCCCGCCAACTGCGCCTGCGCAACCTGGGCGGCATCATCGTCATCGACTTCGTCGACATGGACAAAAGCTCCAATCGCCAGCTGGTCTGGGAGAAGTTCAACAAGGAGCTGGCCAAGGACACCACCCGCTCCAACGTCACCAAGATCAGCGAGCTCGGTCTGGTCGAGATGACCCGCAAGCGAACCCGCGAGTCCTTGCACCAATTGCTCACCGAGCCCTGTCCTACCTGCGAGGGACGCGGCGTGGTCAAGTCGACGACCACGGTCGCCTACGAGGTCATGCGCGAGGTTCGCCGCGTGGGCAGCACGGTCGAAGCAGAGCGCATCCAAGTGGAGTGCGCGCCGGCGGTGGCCAACTGGCTCGAGAAGAACGAGCGCGACTATCTCGATCACCTCGAGAAGCGCTTTCAAAAGCTGGTCGAGATTCGCAGCACCCGCGGTCTGCCCCCTGACCAGTACAAAGTCGAAGGCAACATCGTCAAGATCGAGGAGCATGCCAAGAGCAAGCCCAAGAGCAGCACCTCGAAACGACGCGGGCGATCGCGCAAGCGGCGTCCCGAGGGCGAAGATGCCGCCAAGCCAGTTGAATAGTCGCTAAGAGCGTCAGCAAGTACACGAGGACGACATCTCCACTCCACTCAAACCACGTGACCCTCGGGTCACCATCAACAAAGAGTTCGCTTCGGCGGAGGACTTTGTCGATCAGTACGTGGTCAATATCTCGACCTCGGGGGTGTTCGTTCGCTGTGATCAGGAGCTGGCTATCGGCACCCACGTGAATTTGAACTTCACGATTCTGGCCGACGACATCGAGACCATCACCGGTATCGGTGAAGTCGTGCGGGTGCAAATCAACCCGCGCGGCATTGGTGTCGAATTTCGATCCATGAGCGCGGAGTCGATGGAGCTCATTGAGCGACTGGTGGGCGAGCGCGGTGTGAGCCTGGACGAGGACGAGTCGTGAGCCTCAAGGACCGCGTCGTCGATGGCGTGAGTTCACTCTTCGACAAGCTCGGTGGCAGCGCCGAACTGAGCGCCGTCGATGCCCACGCTCTCGAAAAGGAACTCGGCCTGCGCGTGGATGCCCGCAAGAGTGCCGGTGATCCCAAGCCAGAAGACAACCAGCGGGCGCGCATGGCGCAAGCGGGTACCACTGCACGCCAGCAGCGCGAAGCCATGGCCCAGGAGCGCGTCGCGCGTATTCACGCCCTGCGCAATCAGAAGGCCAAGGCCAAGCAAGCCGAGCAGGACGCGGCCTATCGCAACATGGCCGAAGAAGCGCGCCGCAATCCACCGCCGCGGCAAGCTCCGCCGCGCGACCCAGGACCTGGCCAAGCGCATCGCGGCCCTTCGCGACCGTCGATTTTTCAGAACAAGGACATGGCCCAGCACTACAAGACCCTCGGGGTCGACTACGGCGCAGATGCCGCCACGGTCAAGAAGGCCTACCGCCAGCTGATGCGCAAGTATCACCCGGACTTGCACCAAGACCCGAAGAAGAAGAAGGCGGCCACCGAACTCACGATGAAGATCTCGGTCGCGTACGAGAGCATCGAAAAGTCGCGCAAGTCCTAAGCGATGAGGGCCTGCGCATCGGCTCATGTGCGACTCGGTGGCGGCGCTCGCTCACGGGCGCGCGCGTGCGGTCAAAAGTACGACCCCGCGGAGGGTCGCGCTATGCTCGGCGGGTGTTAGCGGTGCAGCGAGCTCGCCCTGGTGGCGCGACGTCCCATCAAGGCTTCATCTCGATCGCCATGGCCCAGGCCCTAACGATCGCTCTGGCTGGTGTGCTCGCTCTCGGCTTCAGTCTTGGCGCCTGCCGCCGCGATCCGGATGCGCAAGCGGCGCTGCGGCCCACGCCACTGCCCTTTGCACCAGCGCATCCCGAGCTGCCTGATGACGCCACCATCTTGCAGGAGATGCAGGTGGCCATCGAGAGATCACAGCGCGCGCACTACGAGCAGATCTTCGATGCTATCGATCCGGGCGAGGGCATCGAAGAGGCCACATTCACCCAGCTGGCCATCGACGCGCAGTCGCCCGGCATCGACCTGCTCTTCGCGGTCGGCGACGAGCTCTTCGACTATGAGTTCCGCGTCGAGAACGGTCTCGGCAACGGTCTGGCGGGTCGGCCCGGCGTGCGAGCGGGCCCGAACAAGGCGCCCAACATGCGACGGGTGCACAAGAGCGAGTTTGGTGGCCCCGATTCCTACAGCTGCGCGACCTGCCACTCCAAGGGTGGGCCCGACGGCGCCGGCACCAATACCCAGAACGCCTACCTGCGCGGCAATGGCAAGAATGCCCTGAGCGCAGACGAACGCAATGCGCCTCACTTGCTTGGTCTGGGCCCGATCGCTGCCCTGGCTGCGGAGATGACTTCGATCTTGCACGAGCAGCGCGACACGGCCATTGCCGAGGCTCTTGCCAGCAAGACGGCCACGGAGGTGAGCCTGGAGGCCAAGGGCGTCGACTTTGGAAGGCTGCGGGTTTCGGAGGCGGGCGTGCCTGACACCAGCGGGGTGCGTGGGGTCGACGAGGATCTCATCGTCAAGCCCTTTGGATGGAAAGGTCATCAAGCGACATTGCGCGGCATGATCGAGGAGAGCTTTCGCATTCATATGGGCATCGTGTCGATGCGCGAGCAAGCGGCGTTTCGCGATGGGCTCATCGACAAGCTCGATATCGGCGATGGCACCTGGTTCGATGTCGATCGCGATGGTGTGGCCACCGAAGTCGAAGCCGGCATGCTGAGCACACTCGAAGCCTACTTGGCGCAGTTGCAAATACCGGTCGTTCGACCGCCTCGTGACGAGCGACTCCTGGCCATGTTCTCGCGCGGCGAGGCCATCTTCGACGAGATTGGCTGCGGGCACTGTCATCGACCCGCCCTCGAGCTGCACAAACCCGAGCTTGCCATCCTGCCTGGCGAGGCCCGCTATGCCGATCGCAGAGCCATCATCGTCAACGTCGCCACCGACGGTGAGCATCCCAAGATCGATCCTCTCTACGCAGAGGGCTCGGCCTATCGCGTGCGTCTCTTTAGCGATCTGCGCCGGCACGACATGGGCCCCGAGCTCAACTCCGGCTACCAACAGGGGCATCTGGGCAAGTCGATCTTTCTGACCCGTCCGCTCTGGGGACTCGCCGATACCGCGCCCTACCTGCACGATGGCCGCGCGCCAACCGTGCACGATGCCATCGTCTGGCATGGTGGCGAGGCCCAGCCAGTTCGCGACATTTACCTTGGCCTCGACAAAGACGAGCGCGATGCCCTGCTCATATTTCTTCTTAGCCTAGACAGGGAGCCGCAGCTTGCCAGCCCTTAGCCCCTTCTTGGCTCGAGGGCTCGCTCTTTCCGCCTGCCCTCATAGAGCATCGTGGATCCTCTCGCTGGGCCTTGTCGCGCTGCTTTCGGCGTGCAGCTCGCCTCCACCGCCGGCCGCGCACCTGGACTGCCCGCCGGCGACTCGCTTGGTCGACACCGCTCTGAGTCTGCACAGCGCTCGTGCCGCCTACTTGCGCGCCGAAGAGAGCCGTGAGCTGCGCTTTCGCGAAGCCCAGGAGCCGGGCTACTTGCTGCGCAGCACGCGCGAGATCGTAAGCCAAGGCAAGATCGATGGCAGGGCTGTGTGTCTCGATCAAATCGTCGATGTCGGCCGTCTGCTCTTCGAACACGAGTACGGCTTTGCCGATGGCCTTGGGCGCGACGATGCCAGCAAGCGACCCGATCCCTTTCGCCGTGTGCATCAGGGCGAGCTTGGCGGACCGGAGACCAATAGCTGCACCTCGTGCCACTGGCGAGGCGGTCCGGCAGGCGCCGGCGCCGTGCAAGACAACTCGCTAATCATGGGCGACGGCATCAACACCGATAGCGCCGATGCCCGCAATCCTCCGCCGCTGCAGGGCAGCGGTGTCGTGCAGGCCCTGGCGCAAGAGATGAGCGCGGAGTTGCAAGAGCAGCTGGCGGCAGGCCTGGCGGCGGCTCGCAAACAAGGGAAGGCACAACGCATCGAACTACACGCCAAGGGCATCGGTTTTGGAAGCCTGCGGATCTCGGCCAAGGGCGCGGTGGACAGCTCCGAGCTCAAAGGTGTCGACGCCGACCTCATCATCAAACCCTTTGGTTGGCGCGGGCAGTTCGCCACGCTGCGTGATTTCGTCGCAACCTCCACCCAGGTGCATCTAGGCATGCAATCGGAGGATCTCCTGCGCATCAAGAGCGCGGCCCAGCTCGGCGGCGGCCCTAGCGAGGACCCGGATA
>JAHEAK010000534.1 GCA_024642805.1 Kofleriaceae bacterium
GTGAAGCGCGGCATCATGTTCTTGGCGATGCCCACACCGCGGCTCATCTTCAGCTTCTGCGGATCGATGTAGTGGCCGTTCTTCTTGACGCCAAAATGAAGGTGCGGCCCGGTGGCAAGCCCGGTGGCTCCCACGTAGCCGATGACGTCCTTGGCGCGCACGCGCGAGCCCACCTGTTGGCCGCGCTGAAACTTCGACATGTGCATGTAGACGGTCTGTAGACCATTGTCGTGATTCACGATGACGCAGTTGCCTGCGCCGCCCTTCGGACCGCGATAGGTGATGCGACCGGGGGCCGCCGACCAGATGGGTGTACCAGGAGGCGCAGCAAAGTCGGTTCCCCAGTGCCCCTTGCGCACGTGCAACACGGGATGCATGCGACTCGGATTGAAGCCTGACGAGACGCGCGCGAACTTGAGGGGTGTCTTGAGCAGCGTCTTCTCGACAGCCTGGCCTTTGGCGTCGTAGTAGGCGCCCTCCTCGTTGCCTGGCTTCTCCCACCAAAAGGCGTGAAAGGTGCCAGCCTGGCCCTGGTATTCGGCAGCCAGCACGCGACCGTAGCCGATGAATTCGTCGTTGAGATATTCCTTCTCGACGATGAGCCGATAGGTATCCCCTGGATGGGTATCGATGTAGAAGTTCAGATCGTAGGCGAAGACGTCGACGAAGAAAGCGACCAGGCTCGTGTCCTCACCGGAGCGCTTCATGGCCCGATAGAGCGAGCCCTCGATTTCGCCACCCAGGCTCTCCTTGCGCAGCTCGGTCGATGCCTCGACCTTCTGCGCGTTGAGCTTGCCCTCCTGATCCCGACTCACACGCACGGAACTTGTGCGCGAGAGTTCAAAGGAGAAACTCTTAAGCTTGCCCGTGCCATCGAAGCTGAGCTCGAAGCTCTGACCAGCGCGAATCTTGCGAAAATCGAGCGTACCGCTGAGGGCCCGAATCAGCTCGTCAGCGTCACTTGGCTCCAGACCATTGCGGCGCAGGAGTTGCCCCATGCTGTCGCCGTCGCCGACCTCTCCCCGCACCACGCGATCCTCAGCTGGCGCCTCTGGCTCGTCTTGGGCGCTGGCCGCTTGCGCTGCCGCTTCAGCCTCTTCGGCTTCGATGAGAGCGCCGCTGCCCGAGCCAGCAACCGCGGCTTTCTCCATGACCGCGGGGATCGAAGTCCCTCCGCGCCACAAGAAGACATAGAGATTGATGCCAACCAGAACCGCAATCACCAGCGCCAGCCGCAAGGTGCCCTGGCCGCTCGGCCCGTCCTGGATCTGTCGCGAGCGAGTTCGAGCGGAATTCGCTTTCGTAGGACGGCGGGTTTTCTTTCGGTTGGTGGGCATCGAATACCTGGCTCCTCACTTATACAGAATCCATCGCCTGGTGGGCACAGCTTGGCTTTTGCAGCTCTTGGCTGTTCACCCCGGGATCGACTGCCCCATACTGCCATGATCTCACGTAACTACAAAAAAATTGCCCAACATGGGTCAGGCGGCGTAGGCATTTAATAGTGTCGGACGAAACTGGGCAGCTAGACCTCTTTTCGGAAGCAAGCATCGGGGTACGAAGTATGGGCAGCAAGAAGCGAGCTATCGCGCCAAAAGTGATTCGACAGAGCAACAGCACTGCAGCCAGTGCCGGTGGGTCTCCGCCCCTTGTGCCACCTTCTCGCTCCTCGGGCGCCTCCTCGGGCGGCGGCGGTGGCAACGAGCTCGATGCCTCGCTGATGGCCGAGACCCGACGTCGCTACCTCACCTACGCTCTCTCGGTCATCACCTCGCGCGCCCTGCCCGACGTTCGCGACGGGCTCAAGCCGGTGCAGCGCCGCATTCTGTACGCGATGTTCAACGACGAGCATCTGTACCCCGACGCCAAGCACCGCAAGTCGGCCAAGGTGGTCGGTACCGTGCTCGGCAAGTACCACCCGCATGGTGACACAGCCGTGTACGACGCCATGGTTCGCATGGCGCAAGACTTCGCGCTGCGCCTGCCGCTGGTCGATGGTTCGGGCAACTTCGGTTCGCTCGACGGTGACGGCGCCGCCGCCTACCGATACACCGAGTGTCGCCTGGCACCGCCGGCCATGGAGCTGCTCAGCGAGCTGCGCCAAAAAGTCAGCGCCATGCGCGCCAACTACGACGGCACCGATGAAGAACCGGTGGTGTTGCCAGCCCGCTATCCCAACCTCCTGGTCAATGGCACCACGGGCATCGCCGTCGGCATGGCGACCAACATCCCGCCCCACAACCTGGGCGAGATTACCAAGGCGGCCATCGCGCTCATCGACAATCGCGAGCTGACCACCACCAACCTGCTCAAGCACATCCAGGGACCAGACTTCCCGACCGGCGGCCAGATTCTAAACTCCAAGGTCGAGCTGCGCTCGGTCTACGAGACCGGCCAGGGCGCCATCCGTTGCCGAGCGACCTACAAGCTCGAGAGTCGCAAGCGCGGCAGCGACCTCATCATCATCAACTCCATTCCCTATGCGGTCACCAAGTCGACCATCGTCGAACAGATTGCCGAGCTCATCATTGCTCGCAAGGTGCCGCAGCTCGTCGACGTTCGCGACGAGAGCACCACCGACATTCGCGTCGTGCTGGAGACCAAGAACGACGTAGACCCTGACAAGATCATGGCCTACCTCTTCAAGAACACGCCGCTGCAGCAAAACTTCAACTGCAACTTCACGTCTTTGGTGCCAACAGCCAATGATGACGTGGGCCAGCCGCAGCGCATGGGCATCAAGGAGATGCTCGAGCACTTCATCGACTTCCGCCTCGATGTCACCACCAAGCGCTTTCAGTACGAGCTCGATCAGCTCCTGCGCCGCATGCACATCCTCGAGGGCTTCGTCACCATCTTCGACGCGCTCGACGCTCTCATCAAGCTCATCCGGGCCAGCGACGGCAAGAAAGACGCGGCCAAGAAAATCATGGCCACTTTCGAGCTGGACGAAATCCAGACCGAGGCCATCCTGGAGCTCAAGCTCTACAAGCTTGCCAAGCTCGAGATCAACCTCATCCGCCAGGAGCTCAAGGAGAAGACCACCGAGGCCAATCGCATCGCCGCCATCCTCAAGAGCAAGAGCAAGCTGTGGGGCATCATCAAGGGCGAGCTCACCCAGGTCGCCGATCAGTATGGCACGCCGAGGCGGACCAAGACCGGCTCGCAGGTCGAGGAGCTGGAGTTCTCCGAGGAAGACTTCATTCAGGCCGAGGATGCCCACGTCGTGCTCACCCGCGATGGCTGGATCAAGCGTCTGCGCGAGGTCAAGGACCCAAGCTCGACCCGCTGTCGCGAGGGCGACTCGGTCATGGCGGTCTTGCCCGGCTCGACCAAGGAGAACGTCGTCTTCTTCACCAACTTCGGCACGGCCTACGTGTCGCGCATCAACGACATCCCAGCCACCACCGGCTACGGCAACCCGGCCCAGAAGCTCTTCAAGTTCAAGGACAACGAGCGCATCATCGCCGCCTTCTCGCTCGATGCCCGTCTCGAGGTTCCAGAACAATTCTTAGCCATCAGCGGCCGTGGATACGGCCTGCGCTTTGCCCCTGGCCCGCACGCCGAGGTCTCCACTCGCAGCGGTCGCAAGTACGCGCGCCCCGGCAAGGGTGACGAGATTGTCGACGTCATTCCCGTCAAGGAGAAGGACACGCTCATCGTGGCTACCAGGAAGAGTCACGTTCTCAGCTGCAAGGTCGCCGAGGTCAACAAGCTCGAAGGCGCTGGCAAGGGCGTCACCGTCATCAAGACGGCCGGCGACGACTGGGTCATCGGCTTCGTGGCCGGGACCGGCCGCAAAGACGTGCTAGAGCTACAAACCACCACCGGCACGCGCAACTTCTCGATCTCGGTCGATAGCCGACAGACGAGCGCGCGCGGCGGCAAGGGCAAGCCCCTGGCCAAACGCTCCGAGCTCAAGCTCAAAGAGCGTGAGGTCGAGGTCGTATCACTGGGCGCGGAGGCATAGGAGAAGCCATGGCTAGTTCATATACCGGCAAAGACATCACGGTCCTCGAGGGTCTAGACCCCGTCCGCAAGCGCCCCGCGATGTACATCGGCGGCACGGGCAAGACCGGCTACCACCATCTCTTATGGGAAGTTCTCGACAACTCCATCGACGAGGTCATCAATAAGCACGCCACCCGCGTCGATGTCGTGTTGCAGGCCGACGGCCAGACCGTCAGCGTTGAGGACAATGGGCGCGGCATTCCCGTCGACACCATCCCCAAGTTCAAAAAGAGCGCGCTCGAAGTCATCCTGTGCACCTTGCA
>JAHEAK010000535.1 GCA_024642805.1 Kofleriaceae bacterium
CAGACCCATGTTGGGTGCGTTGACCGTGGAGCTAAGAACATCTCCGAAGAGCAGCACGCCGCCCAGGGCCAGCACCCCGAGAAGTAAATACACCACGGTGCTGGTGAAGGTGACGTCGGGGCCGTCTTTGTGTTTGGCCACGGCGTAGTTGCCGAGACCAAAGTTGCTCAGCATGTTTGCGCTGACCACGACGATGGATGCCGAGGTGACCTCACCGATGATGTCAGGGTCCAGATAGCGGGTAATGAGCAGGGTGCCAGCGACGCCGATGAGACGCGCCACCATGCTGGACCCAACCGTCCAGGCCGCGCCACGAACCGCTTTTTCTGCCTGCGCCATCTCCCTATCGAGCTCGTCTCGCCAGCTCTTGATGTTGGCATCAATGCCGGGCTGCGTCTGCGCGAGTTCCGGTTTTTGCGTACCGCCCGGCATTTCGACCAAGCGCTAAGCCGTTGGCGGGAGCTGGGCACGCGGACCGAGGTCTTCTTGCACCGGGCACGCCTTGCCTTTTGACGGGGGAGCGCTGAGGATCCGCACATGCGCGTTGGCAGTGTTGGCGTGGCGTTTCTGCTCAGCGCGTCGCTTCTGAGCGGCGTTGCCTCGGCACATGTCTCGTCCTCGGAGACCACCAACAACCGCTACTACAAGCTCACGCCCATGTCGGATCGGGTGCGTCTGGCGTACACGATTTTCTTTGGTAGCGAGCCTAGCCTGGTCACGCGTCGACAAATGGACGTCGATCACGACGGCGTTCTCTCTGGCCAGGAAGTCACCGCCTATGGCCAGCGCATCGCCGATGAGCTCTTCGCTTCTGTGTCCTTTCTACAAAGCGGCCAAGAAGCGGAAATTCTCTGGCAGGACATCGACGTCGGTATGGACGACTTCACGGTCGGCGGCGGCGCCTTCTCGGTGGATTTCATCGGCACGGTCTGCCTCGAGCACCAGGGCCTTGGCAGCGTGCACGAGCTCCTCTTTCGCGATCGCATGCGCTTGCCAAGCTCCGGGGAGAGCGAGCTATCGATGGCGCCCGCTCCTGGCATCCGCCTCACCGAAACGACTCTCGATGGCCGACCGGCTGGCGACATCGAGAAATGGCAGGGTGGGCCCGGTCCTGCGCAGACCGGCTACGGCTTTCGCTTCGTGGTCGATACGCAGGACATGGCCGTGCTGGACAAGAGCTGCGCGCCGGCCAAGGACGAATCACGCGCCCTGTGGCCGTGGACGCTCGTCGGGGCTCTTGGCGGTGTGACCTTGCTCGGGTTCGCGCTCTTCTTCTGGCGCGCCCGCACGCGCTAGGCGTTGAGCAGGTGATCAGCCATGGCGTAGAAGCGCTCGTCCAAGAAGGCGCGCAGCTGGCTGTGTAAGCTCATCTCGTCGAGGGCACCCGCCATGCAGCGCAGCCAGGCGTCGCGCATTGCTTTGTCGATGGCGACGTGTGCGTGGCGCATGCGCAACCTGGGATGGCCGTGGCGCTCGACGTACACGTTGGGACCGCCCAGCCAGCCCACCAAGAAGAGAGCGAATTTCTCTTGCGTGTCTTTTTCGATGTGACCGTTCTCGTCGAGGGCGTGGACGGCGGCGAGGGCGGGCTCGTCACGAGCCATCAGTTCGTAGAAGCGCAGGGCGATCTGGGCGACGCCTTCGGCCCCGATGAACTCAAAGGGTGTCTTGTGCGAGTCGTCATCCTCTTCTTGCGACATCAGACGTTCATCCTTACGCGTTTTTCGACAGGTTCGGCATCGTTTGGTTTGGCGTCACCGCGCTCGCCCGCCTTCATCAGTCGCCAAATTTCTGGGCCTAAGACATCGATCTCCGTAGACACGAACTGCTCGCCTCCAAATTGCTCGATGAGCTTGGTCTGTTTCTCGAGCATCTTCGCGTCTTGGCGGAAGATCAGTCGGCCAACCGGATCGAGAAGCGGGCGTACCAGCCAGCCGGGTACCTTCGCAAAGCGAAAGCTGATGGTCGTGAAGAGTTTGGTGTAAAAGTCGGAGACTGGTGTGCACATCGAGGAAATCAAGATATGGCTGTCGTCGCCGATTTTGTATTCGACCTGGGCGACCGAGGGCATGAAGAAGCGATCGTAGTGCTCGACCTCGCCGCCGCCGGGCGACGCGATGCGAGCGGCCAGCCCTTCGGGTCGAGGCTCACCGATGTACTGCGCCTCCACCCGATCCGACCAGCGACGAACCACGACGTCGATGTCATTGCGTTTGCCGGTGCCGCGAAAGAGACCCTTGTGCAGGAAGGAGGTATGCGGCACGTCGAGCGCGTTTTCGATCGTCGCGTGCATGGTGCCACGTGCTTCGACCAGCTGGTGCACCATCGTGTAGCGTGAGTCGCCATAGAGGGGAATGTCAAAGGGCTCGACATCGGGCTGGGTTTCGGAGTTGGTGTAGACCCAGACGTAGCCTTGTTGCTCGCGCACGGGAAATGCTTGGGCCGCCCGACCTTTGCTCTGGCACTCGCCTTTTAGGCCAGGAATGTGCTGGCACTGACCAGCCGTGTCGAACTCCCAACCGTGGTAGGCACAGCGCAGATGCGGACCGGCGACCGAGCCCATGGAAAGGGGGACATTCCGGTGTGGACAGCGATCGAGAAGCGCACCTGCCTGGCCATCGCTCGCTCGAAAAATGACCATCGGGATGCCCAGGATGGTCACCGCAAGCGGCTTTTTGCCGAGACTTTTCGATGCACAGGCGACATACCAATAGTCGGTACAGCGCGCGACGGAGATTTTCGCTTTCGTGTCGGGAGCCCGCAGATGCGGCATGAGCGGCTGTTGCTCTGACATGCAAGCACCATAGCGCTGCCGAAGGCGCTTTGGGCACAACAAAGCGGCTTTTCCGTCAGGCCAACACCCACTTCGAGCTTCCATCGCCCCTTGCGTGCCTGCAGCGCAACGGGCAGGATTTGCCGATGTCGCGCCCCTGGGGCGCGGCTGTGATTGCAGGGCAAGGATTACAAGCGATGTCTCACTCTCTGATTGAACAAATTCGTAACTCGATCATCGGTTCGCACCGAGAGCTTGACGGCCCCTTCGGGCGTCGGCTGGTCTGTTACGCCGACTACACGGCCTCGGGACGCAGCCTTAGCTTCATCGAAGACTTCATTCGCGAGAACGTCTTGCCCTACTACGCAAACACGCACACCGAGAGCTCGGGCACCGGCCTGCAAACTTCGCGCTTTCGTGAGGACGCTCGCGAGATCATCAAGAAGTCCCTTGGCTGCAACGAGGAGGATGCGCTCATTTTTTGTGGCTCGGGTGCCACCTCGGCGATCAATCGACTCATCGACATCATGAATCTGCGCTTGCCGCACGACTTGAGTGAGCGCTACTCCTTTCTAGCGTCGATTCCACCTGAAGAGCGGCCCGTCGTCTTCATTGGCCCCTATGAGCACCACTCCAACGAGTTGCCATGGCGCGAGTCGATTGCAGACGTCGTCGTCATCGACGAAGACGCAGACGGCAAGCCCGACAAAGCTCTCTTGGTGCGCGAGCTCGAGAAGTACAAGGACCGACCGCTCAAGATCGGTAGCTTCTCGGCGGCATCGAATGTGACCGGCATCGGCGCGGGCACGCAAAAGATTGCTTCCATCTTGCACGCCCATGGAGCGCTGTCCTTCTGGGATGGGGCGGCCGCCGGGCCCTACGTCAAGCTCGAGATGAATCCGGTCTCCGATGATCCGAACGACTACAAGGACGCCTTGTTTATCTCGCCGCACAAGTTCATCGGTGGTCCAGGCACGCCGGGCATCCTGGTGGTCAAGCGCGCCATCATGACCAACTCCGTGCCTTCGGTGGTCGGCGGCGGCACGGTCGCCTTCGTCGACCCTTACACCCATCGCTACTACTCGGATCCCGAGAAACGCGAAGAGGGCGGCACCCCCGATATCATCGGCAGCATTCGTGCGGGTCTGGTCTTCCAGCTCAAGGAGGCCGTCGGCTGGGATCTGATTCGCGAACAGGAAGACATGTACATTCGGCGCGCCATCGAGCGCTGGTCGCAAAACCCCAATATTCGCATCCTGGGTGGCCTGGGAGCATGGCGACTGTCCATCGTCTCCTTCCTCATCCGCTACAAGGATAAATTCTTGCACCACAACTTCGTGGTCAAGTTGCTCAACGACCTCTTCGGTCTGCAGGTGCGTGGCGGTTGTTCGTGTGCCGGTCCCTACGGCCACCGCTTGCTCGGCATCGACCTGGTCAAGAGCAAAGCCTTCCAGCGCGAGGTCACTCGCGGATGTCAGGGCATCAAGCCTGGTTGGACA
>JAHEAK010000536.1 GCA_024642805.1 Kofleriaceae bacterium
CCGCGGTGAAAGCCCAGCGGTGAAAGCCCAGCAAAGTGCCGCGCGCGAGCCGTGAGTCTGGGCTTGGGCGCGCTTTCGGTTGCCTGGGACACGGGCCGGTTCTACTCTCAGGCCATGGCGGGCGGACGCGGCACAGCCTTTGGGCAGGCAAAGATAACCAGGGGGTGTCTCTACCTTCTGAGCGCAAGCGTCGCGCTCTCGGCTTTCTTCTTGATCTCCAAAGACGAGATGCGCGCGGAGATTGCGCGCTTTTCGGCGGCCAGCGGTCAAAGCCTGTGGGTCGATCTCAAGCTCTGGCAGGTCTTCACCTCGCCGCTCTTGCAGGTCGAGTTCGTCGGCTTGCTCTTTCAGGGCTTCATGTTGTGGATGTTCATCCCTTCTCTGGAGCGCTGGTGGGGCACCAAGCGCTTCCTGAAGTTTGCCGCCTATACCTCGGTGATTGCGGTGGTGGTTGGCACGCTCACCGTCTTGCTGGTGCCCTCGATTTCCCGGAGCTATCCGATCACGGGTCTGGATCCTTTTATTTACGCGTCGATCGTCGCGTACGGCACCTTGTTCGCGAATCAAGAAGTGCAGTTCTTTGGCGTCGTTCCCATGACCGGTCGACAGCTCACCATCGGCATCTGCGCCTTCATGCTCATCTTCGTGGTGGTCGGGCAGGCCTGGGGCAAAGGGGCCGCCAACGTCGCCGCCATGCTCACGGCCTGGATTCTGACCAATGGTGGCTGGACGCCCAAGATCTGGTGGCTCAAGCGCAAGCAGAAGCGTATTCGCAAGAAGTTGCGCGTCGTGCGCGAAAGCGACGATCCGAATAGCTACCTCAACTAGTTCATTTCGCGGGCGGGCTTCGTCAAGCTGTCAGTCCCATCCGCGCGCCTGCTTCGACAGCTAAGCGCCAGGCCCATCGATCGCGTGGATGGCCGAGTTGACCGGGCTCGGAGCGCCAAGCTAGGCTAGCTGCGTGCAAGAGGACGGCAGCGAATCTTCGGGACTTACAACGGTATTCGAAGGCGAGCGCGCAACCGTTCGCAGACTTCGCAAGGCCAAGCTGGTGGTCCTTGACGGCCCCGACAAGGGCAAAGAGGTCGAGATCAACAAGTCTCGTTGCACCGGTGGGCGCAGCATCATCAACGATCTGGTCATCGCCGACAAAAGTATTTCCGGTACGCACTTTGAGATTGCCGTTCGCGACGATGGCTACCGCCTGCGCGACCTCAACTCACGCAACGGCACCTTCGTCAACGACTTGCAGATCCGCGAAGTCTACCTGCGACCGGGAGTGAGCTTCCGCGCCGGGCAGACCACCATCCAGTTTTCGCCCACCGGCGACATCGTCGAGATTGAGCTCTCGAAACAAGATCGCTTCGACAAAGTCATTGGCGGCTCGCCGGTCATGCGTGAGATCTTCGCCTCCCTCGAGCGGATTTCGCCCTCCGATCTGACTTGTCTCATCACCGGTGAGACCGGCACAGGCAAAGAGCTCATCGCCCGCGGCATTCACAACGCCTCGCACCGCAAAGCCAAGCCCTTCGTGGTTCTCGACTGCGGATCGATTCCCCGCGACCTCATCGAGTCGACCCTCTTTGGTCACGAGAAGGGCGCTTTCACGGGTGCCATCGGTCAGCAGGTCGGCTGCTTCGAGCAGGCCGACGGCGGCACCATCTTCCTCGACGAGATTGGCGAGCTCGACATTTCGCTCCAGCCCAAGCTTTTGCGCGTGCTCGAGCAGCGCGAGATCAAGCGGGTTGGTGGTGACCGCACGGTCAAGGTCGATGTGCGCGTGCTCGCGGCTACCAATCGCGATCTGCGCAGTGAGGTCAACAGCGGCAACTTCCGCGAGGATCTCTTCTTCCGTCTCTCGGTGGTGCACTGCGAGTTGCCACCATTGCGCGAGCGCCGCGAGGACATCCCGACCATCGCCAACATCTTCCTGAAGGAAGTCGCGTCCAGGCGCGGGTCCAACATGAGCTTTGGCCAGGATGCCATGGCTGCGCTCCTGGCCCATACCTGGGCAGGCAACGTGCGCGAGCTGCGCAACGTGGTCGAACGCGCGGGTGCTCTTAGCGACGGTCCGGTCATCACCCGTCAGGATCTGACCTTTGGGCCCGGCGGGCCATCGCCGATGGTCGCGCACGATTTGGCCATGGCCGGCGTCAATGCCGCACAGGCCGCGGTCGCACACATGTCAGGGTTGCCACCCATCCCAGCCGGCTCCGCCGCGAGTTTCGATCCCTCCTTGCTCAAGCCGGGGCTCGCCTTCAAAGGCGCCAAGCAAACAGTCGTCGACGCCTTCGAGTCGGCCTACTTGAGCGCGCTGCTCGAGCGCAACGAGGGCAACATCACCCGCTCGGCACAAGAGGCCGGCCTCACGCGCTATCACTTGCGCGAGCTGCTCAAGCGCCACGACCTCTCGCCCCAGCGCTAGTCACTCGGCGGCGCTGGTCGGCGCGGGGGCTAGTCCTTGGGCATGAGTGTGCGTACGCCGAGCTCTTCGGCGGGGGCGCTAGTCCTTGGGCTTGAGTTCGCGTACGCCGAGCTCTTCTTCCAGGGTCGCTAGGGCGGGTAAGAGCTCTGCTCGGCGTAGATCGTGGTGAGCGCGCAGTTCCCCAATCGCCAGGCTCGCTTCGTGCGCGTGGCCTTGCTGGGCGCGCTCCTTGGCAAAGCGAAGCAGGAACTGGCTGGTTGCTACGCTCTGTTCAGCGCGCATGGCCGCAAAGCTCGTCTCGAAGAGCTCGTCGGCTTCCCCCTGCCTACCGAGCCGGTAGATCGCGGTGGCCTCGCTGGTCATCAGCGACCAAGAGAGATCGCTAGGCAAGAGCCCGTCGCGATCGCAGGCACGCAAGCCATCGATACTCACTTGCTCAGCACGTGCAAAGCCACCTTCGGCCAAGGCGATGCGGGCGTCAGCTTCGGCAAGCATTGCCTGCCATTCATTTTGAGTTGCGTCTGGCGATTCACGTAGGCGAGCCAAGGTGCGTTTGGCAGCCTTGAAATCGCCTCTGCGTATCTCCACTTCCAGAACGGCTATTTCGAGATCGAGATCGAGGGCAGGCCCAGGCATGCTGGCAACCAGCTCGCGGGCCTGGTCCATGCTGTCTCGAATCTGCTCGTAGTCACGTGTCTCGGAGCGCAGCTGCAGATCGGTAATCAAGCCGCGCAGCAAGAGGTCTTCGTTCTTGGTCTGGCGGGCAATCGCCAAGAAGCGGGTGTTGAGTTGGTAGGCCCGGTCCTCGTGGCCAAGCTCAATGTGGATGGCGGTGGCCAGCTCGAGGACTTCACAAGCAAGCAGGGGCTGCTGCGCAAGGCGCGCGTCGTTGCTCAGGTGCTCGAGAAGGCGTAGAGACTCGTCGGCCCTGTCGAGCATGTAGAGCTTCAAGGCGTGTTGAAATTGTCTGGTCAGGTTGGCGTCGCGCTCGGTGCTCGCGGGTTTGTGATCGTGGAGGTGGCGTGAGCTGGACGCCGCAATGCTCCATAAAGTGACCAGCGATGCCATCAGGGCAGCCATCATCAGCGAGAGCAGGACCAGGCGTTTGGGGCGCTGCAAGGCCCGGCGAAGGCGCTCGGCCAGTACCTGCATGCTTTCGTGGCGCTGCTCAGGGGCCGCTCGCAGGCCACGCTCGAGCACCTTGCGAATGTCGCGTGGCATGCGCTGGCGGGCTTGCAGGTCAGCGTTGCGAATCGCCCGCCCTCGCTCCTCGAGCGTGGTGCCGGCAAAGGGCAGCGTCGACGTCAATGCTTCCCAGAGCGCCACGCAAAAACTAAACTGATCGCAGCGCTCATCGACTTCCGCGCCGGCCAGTTGCTCCGGGGAGATGTAGGCCGGGGTGCCCATCACGCAGCCGAGCTCGGTGAGAGGAGTGAGCGGCGCCTGCGCCGCGGCCTCGCTGTTCAACGATGAAGCCTCCGCCCTAGCGAGCCCAAAGTCGACCACGCGAACGCGTCCATCGTTGCCGACGACGAGGTTCGCTGGTTTCACATCTCGATGAATGACACCAACGCGATGAGCCGCAGCAAGACCGGCCGCCGCGCCGAGATAGAGCTCGACGATCTTCTTTGTGGAGCGACGCTGCGCGCCAATCCACTGTCTGAGGTCGCTGCCAGCCACCAACTCCATGGCCACGAAGACCTGTCCTCGGAACAGACCCACGTCATAGACGGTGACCACGTTAGGATCGGAGATGCAGGCCAGCGCGCGACCTTCGCGCAACAGTCGAGCGCGCAACTCATGCACGGAGCCGCCGCGCCCAGGGTGCAGACTGTGGACCTTGA
>JAHEAK010000537.1 GCA_024642805.1 Kofleriaceae bacterium
AAACCTTCGCCGTTCGAAGTGGCTGGCTCCTGAGGGGCTCAATGTCTACGACGTTCTAGATCACCCCACTCTGGTCATGACCAAAGACAGCGTCGAAAAGGTCATTGAGGCTCTGCGCTCCTAAGGAAAGACCCATGAGACCTTCACAAACAATCATCAAGCGTCCGCTCCTCACTGAGAAGAGCACCACGCTTCGCGAGACCGGCGGCGCTGGCCCCGACTTCACCGGCGAGGGCGAACTGGCCCAAAAGATCGTCTTCGAAGTTGCCAAAGACGCCAACAAGATCGAAATCCGCCAGGCAGTGCAAGACCTCTGGAAAGTGAGCGTCACCGACGTGCACACCATGGTCGTTCGCGGCCGCACCAAGCGCGTTGGACGCAGCATCGGTTGGCGCTCTGGCTACAAGAAAGCCATCGTCACGCTGAAGGCTGGCGACAACATCGAGTTCTTCGAAGGAGTCTAAGCACCATGGCAATCAAACGATACAGGCCAACATCTCCCGGCCGTCGCGGCATGACCAGCCAGGACTTCGCGACCATCACCAAAGGCACCCCCGAGAAGAGCCTTCTCGAGAAGAAGACCTCCAGCGGCGGCCGCAACAACAACGGTCGTATCACCACTCGCTTCCGCGGTGGTGGACACAAGCAGCGCTACCGCAAGGTCGACTTTCGCCGCGACAAGACCGGCGTGCCCGCAACGGTTACCGCCATCGAGTACGATCCAAACCGATCCGCTCGTATCGCGCTTCTGACCTACGCAGACGGCGAAAAAGCCTACATCCTGGCTCCTGCCAACCTGCAAATCGGCGCAGAAGTCATCTCGGCCAACTCCGCCGACCTCAAGCCAGGCAACTCCTTGCCTCTGCGCTACATGCCGACCGGTACGCAAGTCCACGCTGTGGAACTGCAAGTCGGTGGCGGTGCCAAGATCGGCCGTTCGGCTGGTTCGAGCATCACCCTGATGGCTAAAGAGGGCAAGTGGGCCACGCTGCGCATGCCTTCGGGCGAGATGCGCAAAGTGCAACTCGACTGTCGCGCCACCGTTGGCGTGGTCGGCAACTCCGAGCACAAGAACGTGGTCTGGGGCAAAGCGGGCCGCATCCGTTGGAAGGGACAGCGTCCTCACAACCGTGGTGTGACCATGAACCCTGTCGATCACCCAATGGGTGGTGGCGAGGGTCGCTCCTCGGGTGGCCGTCACCCCTGTACTCCTTGGGGCAAGCCCACCAAGGGCTACCGCACTCGTCAAAACAAGCGAACCGACAAATACATCATTCGCCGCCGCGGCGCGAAGGGATAGAGCAGCATGCCTCGTTCAGTAAAGAAGGGCTTCTTCGTTGATGCCCATGTCGATAAGAAGGTCCAGGAAGCCCAAAAGGACTCCTCGCAGGCCAAAAAAGTCATCAAGACCTGGTCGCGTCGCTCCACTGTGACGCCCGATATGATTGGTCTTACTTTCGCCATTCACAACGGGAAGAAGTTCATTCCCGTCTATGTGACTGAAAACATGGTCGGCCACAAGCTCGGCGAGTTCTCGCCAACCCGCACCTACCGGGCGCCAGGCGGCGACAAGAAGAAGAAGTAGTTGTAGTAGTCGGCCGCGATATCTGATAGATAGCGCTCCCCGCGATACGGAAAGACCATGGAAGCAAAAGCAATAGTACGTCAAATCAGCATGTCACCGCGCAAGATGCGCGTTGTCGCTAACCAGGTACGTGGGCAGAAAGTCGGACACGCTCTGACTCAACTGAACTTCATGCCTAAGAAAGCGGCTGGCATCATCGCGAAAGCTGTTACCTCCGCCGCTGCCAACGCAGAGGACAAGTCGGGTGGCAGCGCCGATCTCGACGCGCTCACCATCAAGGCGATCATGGTTGACGGTGGTCGCATGACCAAGCGTTTCATGCCTCGTGCCCAGGGACGAGCCAACCGCATCAACCACCGAAGCAGCCACCTGACCGTGGTTGTGAGCGACGAGGAATAAGCACGATGGGCCAAAAAACACATCCAATTGGTTTCCGTCTCGGCGTTATCAAGACTTGGTCTTCCAAGTGGTACGAAGAGAAGAACTATCAGCGCTGGCTGCACGAAGACATCAAGCTCAAGCGCTATGTCAAAGCCAAGCTTCAGCACGCCGGCGTTAGCTACATCGACGTTGAGCGCGCTGCCACCAAGTGCAAGATCAACATCTACACCGCACGCCCTGGCATCGTCATCGGCAAGCGCGGCGCAGGCGTTGAGCAGCTCAAGGCCGACATTCAGAAGCTCACCTCTAACGAGGTCTTCCTGAACATCGTCGAGGTTCGCAAAGCAGAGACCAACGCACAGCTCGTCGCCGAGAACATCGCGACCCAGCTCGAGCGACGTATCGCTTTCCGACGCGCCATGAAAAAAGCCGTCCAGACCGCGATGAAGTTCGGTGCCAAAGGCATTCGAGTCAACTGCGGCGGTCGTCTTGGCGGCGCCGAGATGGGTCGTCGCGAGTGGTACCGCGAGGGACGCGTCCCTCTGCACACCCTGCGCGCAGACATTGATTACGGATTCACCGAGGCTCGCACCACGCACGGCGTCATTGGCGTCAAATGCTGGATCTTCCACGGTGAGGTTCTTCCTCAACGCAACACCCAGCGGGCAGCTCAAGCCTAAGGGCGCGAAGGACTAAAAGACGATGTTACAGCCTAAGCGAACAAAATTCCGCAAGCGCATGAAAGGTCGCGTTCGCGGCCAAGCCAAGGGTGGCAGCGAGGTTTCCTTCGGAGACTTCGGTCTGCAAGCGACCCAGCCCGGCTTCCTTACCTCACGTCAAATCGAGGCCGCTCGTATCACCATCTCTCGTACGGTGAAGCGCGCTGGCAAGCTCTACATTCGAATCTTCCCAGACAAGCCGATCACCCGGAAGCCTGCTGAGACTCGAATGGGTAAAGGTAAAGGCGGCAACGAGGGATACGTGGCGGTCATCAAGCCCGGCCGTGTGATGTTCGAGCTCGAGGGTGTCGACGAGCAGCTGGCTCGCAAGGCATTCACGAACGCACACCACAAACTTCCACTGCACACCCAGATGATTTCTCGGGAGCCAATCCTATGAGCAAGAAAAAAGAAGCCCTCGCGCGCGTGCGTGACCTTCCCGACAACGAACTGGGTGAGGCCCTGGAGCGCTCTCGCGATGAGCTCTTCCGCCTTCGCCTCGGCAACTACACCAACCAACTCGAAAACCCACTGACTGTGCGCTCCAAGCGACGCGAAGTCGCCCGCATCATGACGGTGATGCAGGAACGCAAGTCAGCAACGAAAGAAGCATAAACGTGACGACGGAAAATACAGATACCGATTCGGATACCCGCGGAAATCGTCGCCTGATTCAGGGCACGGTCACCTCCGCGAAGATGGACAAGACTGTGGTGGTTACGGTGATTCGCCGTATCCGCGACAAGCACTTCCACAAGTTCATGAACCGCAGGGTCAAGTACCGCGCACATGACGAGAACAACACCTGCAACGAGGGTGATGTGGTCGAGCTCATTGCGTCTCGCCCATACTCCAAGACCAAGCGTTGGCGCGTCGTCCGCACCATCGAGAAGGCTAGGGAGCAACTATGATCCAAACATGCTCAGTCCTCGACGTTGCCGATAACTCCGGCGCAAAGAAGCTGTACTGCATCAAGGTGCTCGGCGGCTCCAAGCGTCGCTACGCCTCGGTCGGCGACATCATCGTTTGCTCGGTCCGCGAAGCCTCTCCTGGTGGCAAGGTCAAGAAGGGCGACATCGCTCAGGCCGTCATTGTCCGCACCAAGAAAGAGATTTCTCGCACGGACGGTAGCTTCATCCGCTTCGACGGCAACTCTGCCGTTCTCATCAACAAGGAGCGCGAGCCAGTCGGTACGCGCATCTTTGGACCGGTCGCTCGTGAGCTGCGCGCAAAGCGCTTCATGAAGATCGTGTCCCTGGCTCCGGAGGTTCTCTAATGGCTCACGTGGTGCGTGGCGATTCCGTCATCGTGACCAAGGGTCGCGAAAAGGGAAAACAAGGAAAGATCAAGAACGTGCTCCTCAGCAAGGGCCGTGTTGTGATCGAAAAAGTCAACATGCTCAAGAAGCACACCAAGGCCTCTCAAAAGGACCCTCAAGGTGGCATCAAAGAGATCGAAGGCAGCATCGCGATGGCAAACGTTGCCCTGTGGTGTGAGACCTGTTCTGCGGCTCGTCGCAGCAAGAAAACTGTCGACGATGCCGGTACGAAACACCGCGCGTGCGTCAAGTG
>JAHEAK010000037.1 GCA_024642805.1 Kofleriaceae bacterium
GAGCCTGTCGACGTCGACCTCAAATGCACCGCCGGCGGCTACGTCACGGTCTCGCTCTCGAGCTCGACGGTTCTCAGCAAGCACGGCGCCGTGATCATGTCCTTCCGGGACGTCACCAATCAGCGCTCGCTCGAGGCCCAGCTTCACCACTCGAACGAGTTTTTGGCAAACCTCATCGATTCGGCCGTCGATGCCATCATTGCCGTGGACATGCGCGGCACGATCATCGTCTTCAACAAAGGTGCCGAGAGCCTCTTTGGTCTGCGCGCCTCCGATGTGATCGGGACGATGAGCGTCGCCAGGCTCTATCCGCCAGGAGTTGCCAGACAAGTCATGCGCATGTTGCGCTCGCAAAGCTACGGCGGCGTCGGGCGTCTCGAGCAGATTCGTCGCGAGGTCATCATCAGCAGTGGCGACAGCGTGCCGGTCAACATGACGGCATCCATCATCTATGATGATGGCAAAGAGGTCGCCACCGTCGGCATCTTCAGCGACCTTCGAGACCGCATCCGCATCGAGCAGCGCCTCCTGCAAGCCCAAGAGAAGATCAAAGAGCAAGAGCAGCGCAGTATGTTGGCCGGCCTTGCAGGGGCGACTGCCCACGAATTGAATCAGCCGCTAACCTCCATCATTGGCTATGCGCAGCTCATCCAACGAACCCTCGAGCTCGACGAGCGTCACCTTCGCTACACCTCCACCATCGTCGAAGAGGCCGAGCGCATGGCCGAAATCGTCAAGAAGATCGGGCGGATAACGCACTACGAAACGATTTCCTACGTCGGCTCTGCCAACATCGTCGACATCGACCGCTCGGTGGAAGCCTCCGAGTCTGCACCCGTTCCCGCCATCCTCTACGACGAAGAAGAGGCGACGGCACGAGTATCCCTGGAGCAAATAGCTGATTCGCATGAGCAGGAAATGCGGGCTAAAGCGGAGAAGACTGTGGCACAATGGGTGCCGAAATCCGAAGTTGAGTAAGGCCGATCGTATCTATGGCAAGTCGCAACCCAGATGACATCGAAGCGCGGTCGGCCGGTGGGGGGCTACCGGCTTCAGCCCTCGTTCCGGAGTTTCGCTCGAGCCCGAGCGCGCAACAGGTGCTCGATGCCGTGGGCGAACTCGGTCGCTCCTTGTTGGCCGAGCAAGGCGAGAAGGAGATTGCCGGGCACCTGCTCGCCGTGATTCGCGATCTCTTTCCGGGGCGCTACGTCTTGCTTCGTTTGGTCGACATGCGCGCCGACGGCGGCATTCGCAGCTACGGTGATCTAGAGCAAGCGCGATCGGGCTTGAATGCTGGACGTCTGCGCATTCGTCAGAGCGCGCTCGACAAGATTCAGATCAAGTCAGCGGTGGCTGCCAGCGCACTTTTGCGAGTGGAAGAGCGCTGGGACTCGCCCTTCTCGGGTGTTGCCTGCGGCTTCTGTGTGCCTCTGGCCATGGGCGGCGAGCTCTATGGCGTCCTCGACTTTGGCTATCCGCTCGGCAGCGACGACGGCAGCGAGGGGGATGAGAGCTGCGTGCTGCCTCTGGCCAATCAGTTCGCCGCTGCTATTCGCAACGAGCGCCTGTATCACGACACCAAGTCGCTGCGCGACTACCAGGCAAGGCTCATCGAGCACGCCAGCGCGCTCATTCTCGGCATCGACAGCGCTTGGCGCATTCGCGTGTGCAATCGCGCGCTCTGCGAGTTGCTCGGTTTATCTAGCAACGAGCTCATCGGTAAAGATCTGCGACACGAGTTTCCCGTGGTCGATCGCAACCATCTCATTCAAGTCTTCTCCGAAGGCATGCGCGGGGATGACTCGGCCTTGGGCGAGTCGCAAGTGATCGCAGCCAACGGTCGCAACGTTCCCGTCGCCTGGCGCGTCGCTCCCATTCGAAGCCGCGGCAAGGTCCAGGCGGTGGTGGCCATCGGCCAGGATCAAAGTGTCTTGAGCGATCTGCAAAAGCAGCTGGTCCAGGCCGAGAAGCTGAGCACCCTGGGACAGATCGCCGCCGGCGTCGTTCACGAGCTCAACAATCCGCTCACCGCCATTGGCGTGTACTCCGACTTCTTGCTCAAGCGAGCAGAGAAGCGCGCAGCGGAGGGCTCGCCAGGCGATGCCGACGATCTCGAGAAGCTGCGCACCATCCGCGACGGAGCCGAGCGCATTCGACTCTTCACGCGAGATCTCATGCAGTACGCCAGGCCGTCCGCCGGTGTGCCCGAGAGACTCTCTATTAACAAGGTCATCAACCAGAGCCTCAGCTTCTGCGAGCACCTCTTTCGCGAAGGAGGCGTGGTCCTCGAGCGCGATCTCGACATGAACCTGCCCGATGTGCACGCCGTGCCAGGGCAGCTCGAGCAAGTGGTCATCAACTTGGTCACCAATGCGGTGCAGGCCTGTGGCAGCAAGGGATCCGTCCAGGTCCGCAGCTTTCACCTGAGCCAGGGCAACCGCGTGGTCTTCTCCGTGCGCGACGCGGGACCCGGCATCGCGGCCGAGGATCAAGAGCGCATCTTTGAGCCCTTCTTCACGACCAAGACCGGTGGTGAGGGCACAGGCCTTGGCCTGTGCATCGTGCGAAATATTCTCGAAGAGAACAGCGGCGAGCTCATCCTCAATTCCAAGCTTGGCGACGGCACGGAGTTTCGATGTCTGGTGCCGGCGTGTATCGACGAAACTATGGCGTGATCTCCGTCCCGGATCTCTCAGGATCCGCCGCCTCGATTGGGCCCCACGACGCGCTTGATGAGCAGATCTGATTTGCGTAACGCAGATCTCATTTCACGTCATTAGCTGTCGGTAATCATCAAAAGCTGGTGGACGATCTAGGTCCCTGCTAGTGTGCCCGCCATGAAGCCGAAGGACATGCTCGCTGAGCTAGAGGGTGCAGCCGAGTCCCTTGATGTTAAGGTGAGCTACGAATCCATTGCCTCATCGATAATGCGCGGCGGACTATGCAAGGTCAAAGGTCACTACAGGGTCATCATCGACAAGCGACTCAACCCAGAGGAGCGCGCCAACACCCTGGCCGAGTCTCTGGCTCGCTTCGAGTGGGCGCCTTTGTCCCTGGCCGAAGGGGTTCGCAGTCTGCTCGAGTACTATGCCCAGCGACAGGGCCGGGTGGCGCACGCTTCTTGAGCCGTGGCTTGCGCGGATCCATCGGGCCAAGGTGGCACTGGTGTCGAGCCGCAGCGCTGCTCGTCTTCTTGAGCTTCTTTCTCGCGCATACGAGTGCGTGCGAGAAAGAGACCTGGAAGCCCAAGGAAGCGGATCGCAGCCAGATCCAGGTCTTTGGCGAGAAGATGACCATCCACACCGGTTCGGTGGGGGAGGGCGAGCACCAGGCGGAAGCGAGCTATGTCCTGGTCGATGCGCAGAATCCTGGCGACAAGCAGCTCTCGGTGACGCTGACGGGATCCTTGCTCGATGCCAATGACAAGGTCCTGGGCACTCTCGATCGCCAGTCCTTGCACCTTGCCCCGGGGCAGCTGAAGACCTTTGCCCTGGTGGACGATCACCAGGCCGCACATCCGGACGCCACGGGCGCGACCATCGAGGTGAGTAGCGCCGTTGAGCTCGACTACAGCGAACAGATCATCATCACCGATCTGCACGAATACAAGGATGGCGATCGAGTGGTCGTCAAGGCGTACATCAAGAACACCATTGGGCGCATCGGAAAAGTGCTGGTCTTTGCCACCTTCTATGCAGCGGATGGTCGGCCGATGAAGCGACCATCGACGCTCTTTACCCTCGAGAGAAACGCTCAGCGCGGAGTGCAGTTCGTGGGGCCGGATGGTTCGGTGCGAGCCACGATGTCGACAGGCGATATCGTCTACTAAAGGGAGCATGCGGATGCCATTGTCAGCTGGCGAGATTCGGGGGAGCGTGCGCACATCAGTCGCTGTCCTTGTGACCCTGTTGCTGGTCCTCACACAGGTCTGCTGCCTGTTGCTGGCCTCGGCTTGCACACGCAACGCCAGGCCGCTGCGAGGGGAGGGCACGCATGCAGTGCCGCCGGCGCCACGACCCGCGCTCGAACTCGCGCAGCCGGTTCTTCGCTTTGTGCCCAGCAGTGCTGAGTTCGTCCTGGTCGCGCCGGATCTGCAACTTCTTCTACATACCGCGACGGCGTTCGAGCCCTTGCTCGGCGACGTGCCGATGGTCTCCGACTGGTTGACCGGGCTGCGCTCGAACCTCGGTGCGATTGCCGAGCGCGAGACCTGGACTCGCTTTGGCCTGGATCCATCGCAGGCCCTCGCGCTCTTCAGTGAGGGCACAAGCTCGACCCTGCTGTTGCCGGTACAGCCCGATGCGGCGGGCTGGCAAGAGTTGGCCAGCGCGCTCTTTGCTGCCCAGAGTGAGCTCCTTCGCGATGATCGCGGTGGAGTGCTGGCCTTGCGCTGGACGCTCGAAGAGCCGCCCGCCAAAGAGCCCTGGGTGGCCGCCATGCGGGCCGCGGCGAGTGGAGAAAACTTCGCGGCAAGCGCCGAGGCTGAGCACGCTGCGGCCTTTGCCAAAGCTTCCCTCGAAGCGCTCCCCGATGCGGCCGCGCTCGGCTCCGAATCGAGGATCTGGGGTCATCTCAAAGCTCAGCAAGCACTCGCGCATGCACCTGTGCCCTGCGTGGGCCTGGCGGCAGGCGTGCAGGGCATGAGCATCGGCGCCACTTCTCATGAAGGCCAGGCGGATTTGCAGGTCGAGCTCTCGCTGAGCAATGGCGCCGCCGACAGCTTGCTAAGCGTCCTTGGGCCTGCGGCAGCCGCCGATATCGACAGCCTGCGCGCCAGCGAGGGGCTCTCGCTCTCCGCTCGCTTTGACTCCGAGCGCAGCGCGGAAGCTCTGAGTCGACTCGGCTGCGCTGAGCTGGCCGCCATGATCGATGACAAGGTGCAGGAGCTTGGCTTCGCGCCGAGCGCGTTGCACCTGGTGGGTTCGCGCTTCGACCCTTCGGAGCTGAGCGGGCGCCTGGCCCTCGATCTGGGCCTCCACGACAAGCGCTACTTCTACTCCATGCTCGATCAAATTCCCGGGCGCAGCCTCTTTGAGTCAAAGCTCACGGTGCAGGGGCAACGGGTGGTCAAGGTCAGCGTGCCGCTGATGTCGACCCTGTACTATCAACTCAGTGATCGACGTCTCTTGTTCTCGACACACAAGGGCATGATCGGGCAACTGCTTGGCGCACCGGGGAGCGCGCAAGAAGTGGCCTTCGTGCAGGTTGTTCCCGAGCGTCTGCCCCAACTCACCCAGCTTCTAGCCCTCGGCATGCCACAGCGCGACGCGCGTAGCCTCGCTGAGTTCTTGCGGCACTTCGCCCTGCTGCGCGCACGCTTAGAGCTGAAGGACAATCGGCTACTCCTGGCTGCTCGGCTTCGTCTCGCTGACTCCTAAGATCTCCTGAGCAGCGCGGGCGTGCCGAAGGTGCGCCCCTTCACGGCCGGGACTGTGGGCGCGTGCATTTTCCTCCAGCCAGACAACTAGTTCTCGTGCCTGTGGTAGGTTTTGCCCGTTGTCTACCGAGCCCGTCATTTCCGTCCGTGACGTGTACAAGTCCTACGGGCACGGCCAAGTGAAAACGCCCGTGTTGCGCGGCGTCAGCTTCGATGTGCAAAAGGGCGAAATCGTCGCCATCGTCGGCCAGTCTGGTTCGGGTAAGTCGACCTTGCTCAACATCATTGGCAGTCTGGATACCTGCGACAAGGGCAAGGTGAAGGTGCTGGGGCGCGACTTCGACAGCGCCCGCGAGAAGCAACTGGCGGCCATGCGCAATCAGGACATCGGCTTTGTCTTCCAGGCCTTCAATTTGCTCGATCATCTCAGCTGTATCGAGAACGTCGTGCTGCCCTCCGTCTTCACCCACGCCAAAGCCTCCGAGGCGCACGAGGCCGGCATGGCGGCTCTCACCCGCGTCGGCCTCAAGGACGTCGCCAAGCGCTCACCCACCGAACTCTCGGGTGGCCAAAAGCAGCGTGTCGCCATCGCCCGCGCCCTCTACAGCCGACCCAAGCTCCTGCTCTGCGACGAGCCGACCGGCAACCTCGATACCGATACCGGCCGAGAGGTCATCGAGTTCTTCGCCGAGCTCAATCGCGACGATGAAGTCACGCTCATCATCGTCACCCACGAGGAGCGCCTGTCGAGCTTCGCCAAGCGCATCATCCACATTCAAGATGGTGTCATCCACAGTGATGAGAGCGGAGCCAAGGCATGACCGCAGGCAAGTTGCTCAAGCTGGTCTTGGACAATGCAAGACGGCATCGTCGAGAGTTCGTGCTCTCCGGCTTCGGTATCGTGTTTGGCATCGCCGCCTTCGTCTTCTTCTTGTCCTTGTCGATGGGGGTGCGCAGCAAGGTGCTCGAGGTCTTCCCGCTCGAACGAGTCGAGGTCATTGCTCCCACTGCGGGTCTGGCCGGCGCTGACCTCACCAAGCGCATGGACGACTCGACGGTCGAGCTCATCCAGAATCAAGAGCTGGTCAAGGTCAAGTCCATCGTCCCGCGCATGACACTGAGCTTCCCGGTGGCGCTCTCGGGGTACTTCGAGGGCAATCGCATGTCCCTCGAGTTCATCGGCGACGGCGTCGACCCGGCCTATGTTCGCGACGCCGACATCGGCGACATGTTCAAGGATTGGGAAACCGACCCTGCGCCGCTCTTGGACTGCCAGCTGCCCAAGTACACCTGCGAAGGCCTGTACTACTGCGACAAGCAGGACATGAAGTGCCACCACCGTGTGCCGGTCGTGGTCTCCAAGAACCTCATCGAGGTCTACAACAAGAGCTACGCCAAGTCGCACGGCCTGCCCATCATCGGCGGCATGGAGCAGTTCATCGTTCAGCGCGGTGGCCTCAGCAAGATGCGCCTGTACTTCGATCTAGGCATGTCGGTCATCGACATGAACCAGAAGAATCTGCTCAGCGAGCCACGTCGGGTCGAGGGCGTCTTGCTCGGCATCAGCGAGCGAGCCATTCCACTCGGAGCAACGGTGCCCATCGGCTACGTCGAGCGCTGGAATCGCGAATACGTGGGCGAGAAGGCAGCCACCGCGTACTCATCGATCATCGTCGAGCTGCAACACAAAGAAGACGTCGCGCCCTTCGGTAAGTGGCTCATGGACGTTCCAAACTTGCGACTGGAAGATTCGAACGGCGAACGATTCGCATCGATCATCACCATCATCACTCTCATCTTCATCGTCATCGCTCTGGTCATCGTCACCATCTCGGCCATCAACATAGGGCACTCCTTCTTTATGCAGGTAAGTGAGCGCCGACGTGAGATTGGTCTGCTCCGCTCCATTGGTGCCACCCAGGGCAACATCCGCATGCTCTTTGTCGGCGAGGCCGCACTCCTGGGTTTCCTGGCTGGCCTGGTCGGCGTCGGGCTGGGCATCGGCGTTGCGCTGACTGGCGACTGGTACTTCGTGCATCACACGGCTGACTTCGCGTTCAAACCGAAGACATTGTTTGACATTCAGCTGTGGATACCGATCTCGGGCCTGGGGCTGGCCGTGCTCTTCGGCGTCATTGGCGGGGCTCTTCCAGCACGTAAAGCTGCGAAAATGCAGCCCGCTGAGGCTCTGACCCAGTAGATCTCTCGATCTCCCGCCTGTTAGGGCCGCTAATGTAGGTATGCATACTACTTAGGGCATCGAAATTCACTGGCCCCCACAGGCGTGTTCATGTACTTTGCGCGTGAACCGGACCCAAGAGTCAGGTTCATTCCCATCGTGTCCCCCACTTACGAACAAAAGGTGCGGCCTTGAACAAGCCCATTCCGTTTGGCAAATACTACTTACTCGAGCGCATCAACGTTGGAGGCATGGCCGAAGTCTTTCGCGCCAAGCAATTCGGTGTTGAGGGCTTTGAGCGGCTTGTCGCGGTCAAGCGCATTCTCCCGAACATTGCTGAAGACAAAGACTTCATCGAGATGTTCGTGGACGAGGCCAAGATTGCTGTCCAGCTAAACCACGCGAATATTGCTCAGGTCTTCGATCTGGGTCACGAGGAAGGTGCCTACTACATCGCCCTCGAGCACATTCACGGTCGCGACCTGCGGGCGATTTTCGACCGCAACCGCAACCAGGGCGAGCCCATGCCAGTGCCGCAGGCCTGCTTCGTGACCATGAAGGTTTGCGAGGGCCTGGATTACGCACACAACAAGCGAGACGAGAGCGGGCGCGAGCTCGGTCTGGTCCACCGCGATGTGAGCCCACAAAACGTCATCGTGTCTTTCGATGGCGAGATCAAACTCATCGACTTCGGCATCGCCAAGGCGACAGGCCGCGGTTCGCAGACCCAGGCCGGCATCCTCAAAGGCAAGTTCGGCTACATGTCTCCCGAGCAGGTGCGTGGCTTGCCCGTCGATCGCCGCTCGGATGTTTTCTCGTGCGGCATCGTGCTCTACGAGCTACTCACTGGCGAGCGTCTCTTCGTCGGCGAGTCAGACTTCTCCACCCTGGAGAAGGTTCGCAACGTCGAGATCCTGCCGCCTTCGACCTACAACAGGAAGATCCAGCCTGAGCTCGAGCGCATCGTGCTCAAGGCACTGGCCAAGGACGTCGAGGATCGCTACCAAAACGCCATCGACCTCCACGATGAGCTTCAGGCCTTCGTCTACACCTCCGGCGAGTTCTACTCACGCAAGGATCTGGCGACCTGGATGAAAGGGCAGTGGTCCAAGGAGATCCTCGCCGAGAGCACCAAGATCGCATCGTATCGCGATATGGCGCCTCCGGTGCAGACCACGCCACCTGCGACCGCGCCGCTCGGCGAAACCACGCTGCCCATCGGCAGCCCTGCACCCGAGCTTGCGGCTTCGCGTCGCCCAATGACAGTTCCGCTCGCCGGTCGCAAGACCAATCCTCCGCCGATTCCAGGCGGTCGAGCGGCTGGCAGTCAGCCACCACCCGTGGCGGCATCCGCCAAATCGGGCCTCGAGTGGGATGACGACGAACTCGAGACCTCTATCTACGACGACGATCATTACACTGATGATCTCGACAACGAGAACAGCGTGTCGGCGGAAGTCACCCTGCCACCAGGCACTCTGCCGACGCCTGCGGCCTCGCCGATGGCAATGGCAGCCGCAGCGCCCGTGCCCATGGCACCGGCCCTCACTGGATCGGCCTTGCGTGCTGACGGTGGTCAACTGACGCCGTCGCCAAGCGAGGAGCCGGATCTCAGCTCGCTGGTCGCAACCACACAGGGTTGGGACGCTCCACACCAGCCACCTCACTCGCAAACCAGCGAGTCGCCCGCGCGCGTCGCCGATGGTTCCAATCGAACCAAGTCGCCGCTCGGCACGGAGCAAGCAGGCCCAGCCAAACCGAGCGAAATCTCCAACGTGCTGCGGATGGCCAATCTGGCCGCGACCTCCAATCAACCGATCGTCTCTGGCGACTTTGGGGTCACGATCGTGCCCCAGGCCAAGAAGACCAATCTGCTCTACGGCTTGATCGCTCTGTCGATTTTGATCGCGGGCGGCATCGTCGCGGTCATCCTGGTTGCCAAGTCGGGTAAAGACAGCGATGCCGGCAGCAAGCAAGTCGCCAGCGTCACCGCCGACAGCGAGCTTGAGCCTGCGCTGCAAGCGATTGGCGAGGAAAAAGTAGCAGAGCCCGCCAACCCTGTCGGCGCCAATGCCGAGACTGGTTTCGATCTCATCGTCAACCCACCGGGCGTCAAAGTGAGCCTGGATGGGCGCGCCATCGGCAAAGCGCCACTGCAGATTCGCAGCCTGCGCGCAGGCGAGCACTTCATCGAGATCGAGGCGCCTGCCGGCTTCTTCAGCAAGAGCGAGACGGTCAACGTCAGCGACGGCGAAGCCAGCCGTGTCGAGATCAAGCTCGACGCCATGGACATCACCGCCACCTTCGTCTCGGATCCGCCGGGCGCAAAGGTTCGACTGCTCGCCAACGGAGTTAGCAACGACATTGGTGTTTCGCCTGTCGACTACAAGCTCGATCCCCGCAAGAGCTACGAAGTCATCTTCGAAAAGGATGGCTACGTATCGCTAGCCAAGGCCGTGGTCATGACGGGTGCTTCGGCCTTCCAGGTGCAGAGCACCTTGAGCCGTGCACGTGCGACCAAAGTGAAGGACGATGCCGAGACCGAGGTTGCTCTGTCTCGACCCGATAAGACCAAGACTCCCGATCCCGTAAAGGTCGACGAGGTCGAGCCGCCTACCAAGGTGATTGCCCCCGTCGTCGAAGAAGGCACCGGCACGCTCATGCTGGGCGCGAAACCGCCCTGCAAAATCTTCGTGGATGGTCGAGACACGGGCCTGTCGACGCCTCAGCGTGCGATGGAGCTGCCTGCTGGTCCGCACCGCATCACGCTGATGAACAACGAGTACGGCATCAAAGAGAGCTTCAACGTCAAGATCAAGGTCGGGGAGCCCGTCAAAGCGATCAAGGACTACCAGAATCAGATCCAGTAGTCGCGAAGGGCCTCTTGCAGGCACTCCGAATTGTTTTCGCCGCCCTGTGCTCATCGCCTGGGCGGCGTTACTCTTTCGGAGCCTTGATCATCGACGCGCACATTCACGTTGGTACCTGGAATCACCCTGATTTTCTCGGTCGCTCCTGTACCCTCGACGAGACCCTACTCGTCCTCGAGCAAGCGGGCGTGAGCGGTGCCGCCATCTGCCCGACCGACCAGATCCAAAACACCGAGCTCCTCGCCGACGCTCGCCGGGTCCTGGCGGCCGGCTACACGGGCAAACTCTGGCTCTTCCCCTGGATGCGACCGGTCAGCGGCGACGGCCAGGGCAAGCAGGACCTGCAATTTGCCATCGACAATCGCAAGTCGATAACGGGCATCAAGATTCACCCCTCGCTCTCGCGCCTGCGCATCACGGATCCGGCCTTTGCGCCCATTCTCGAGTTCGCTCACCGCACCGGTCTGGTGGTGCTCGTGCACTGCGGGCGCTGGCAGGAGATTGCCAGCTATCGCTTCGCCATCGAGGCTGCCAAGAACTACCCAGGGGCAAAGTTCTTGCTCGCTCACGGCGGCGGTGACACGCCACCGCTGGCTACGGCGGCCGCAGAGATGGTTGCCGTCGAGTGCGTCGACAACGTCTGGTTCGAGTTCTCAGGGCTTCGCGAGTATTGGGTCGTCGAGCGCAACTGTCGTCTGCTCGGTGCCGAACGCTATTTGATGGGCTCGGACTACGGCCTGGCGCACCCCCTCATGTACATCGGCGCGGTTCGCGGCATGAAGCTCTCCGAGGTCGATCGAGCCAAGGTGCTGGGCGGCAACGCCCTCGAGCTCTTTGGCCAAAGCTTGGAGCTGTCGTGACCACCGTCCTGGTGACAGGCGCTGGCGGCCCCCTCGGGGTCAATTTCTGCCGCTCGATGCGCGCCTCCGGCTTGCCGATCCGTCTGGTCGGCACCGACGCCAATCGCTATCACTTGCCGCTCAGCCTCTGTGATCAAACCTATCGGATTCCGCTGGCCAAGGATCGCGCGGCATACCAGCGCGCCTTGGCTGAGATTGCAGCGCTCGAGAAGATCGACGTCATCATTCCGACTCACCCCGTCGAAGTTCGAGCGATCGCCGAGCTGCGCGATGAGGGCAGGCTCGCCGGCATGAAGACGGCCTTGCCTCGCACTGAGGTCCTCGACATCAGCGACGATAAGGCCAAGACCCAACGCATCCTTCAAGATGCGGGCATCGCGGTGCCGCGCACGCTGGTGCTGCACACCCTCCACGACGTCGAGCGGGCCTTCGACGAGTTGCGCCATGGCGATGAGCCTGTGTGGGTGCGCGGCTCGGGCGCTCCGGGGCTGGGCATTGGTGGCGCCGCCTTGCCCTGTCGATCGGTGCAGGTCGCCGCGGCCTGGATCGAACACTATCGAGGTTGGGGCGGCATGGCGGCCAGCGAGTACTTGCCGGGTGACAATCTCAGTTGGATGGCGCTCTTCAGCCACTCGCAACTCATCGCTTCCGGAGCCCGCGAACGACTGGAGTACGTGCTTCCGCACGTCTCGCCTTCCGGCATCACCGGGGCGCCAGCGGTGAGTCGCACCATTCGCAATCCCCAGCTCGAGGCCATCGCGCAAGCGGCTGTTCGTGCGATCGACGTCGATCCGCATGGCGTGTACTTCGTCGACTTCAAGGGCAATCGCGACAACCAACCGATGGTTACGGAGATCAACGGCGGGCGGTGCGGGACCACGATTCATTTCTATACGGAAGCGGGCTGCAATTTCCCGCTAGGCCTCGTGCAGCTGGCGGAGCATGGCTCGCTAGCCGTGCCGGCGGGGGGCGCGCAAGTGGTGTCGGGGGGGCAGTATTGGGTGCGTACCCTCGATTGCGGTCCCGCGCTGGTACGCGAAGCCGACTTTGACAGGTATCCTTGTGCCGGGTTGGAAACGCTTTGAAGTACTCCGTTGCATTTGATCTCGATGGCACCTTGCTCGACCTGCATGTCGACATTGAGAGTGCGCGCAGCGCCATCACCGACATGTTTAGGGAGCGTGGCTACAACGAGCCGATGCGTCCGATACTCGACGCCATCAACCGCGCAGCCGCGACCGTCGCAGACAATGACGAAGAGATTTACCCGCTCATCATCAAGGCGCGTCGAATACTCGACCAGGCTGAGGTGCGCGCGACGGCGACGGCGACACCAAGACCAGGAGCGGTAGAGGCCATCAAGCGCCTCAAGAAGCTTGGCATCCCTCTGGGCATCGTCACCAACAACTCGCGGGCCTGCATTTCACCTGCACTGGCGGTATTGGGATTTGACCCGCAGGGTTTTGCCATCTCGACGCGCGACGATGTGCGCCGTCCCAAGCCCGCGCCCGATGGCTTGATTCGCGTGGCGACCTCCATCGCCAATACCGGCGAGAACATGTGGTTTTTGGGCGATAGTCCTGTGGACATCAGTGCGGCGGTGGCTGCCAATCCACAGGTGGCACCCGAGCTGCGTGCGATCGCTATTCCGGGGCCGCGCTCCTCGCTGCAACAGCTGCGGGCGGCCGGTCCCTGTGTCGTCTTCGACAACTTGCTCGACGCTATCGATCACATCGTGCAGGGCTGAGCCCGCCTGTCGCCTGTCGCCTGTCGCCTGTCGCCTGTCGCCTGTCGCCTGTCGCCTGTCGCCTGTCGCCTGTCGCCTGTCGCCTGTCGCCTGTCGCCTGTCGCTTGTCGCCTGTCGCCTGTCGCCTGTCGCCTGTCGCCTGTCGCCGGGCTCTCGCTGGTGAAGAACTGGGCGGCAGCGCAGGCCAAAAAAGAAAGCCCTCCGTGAGGAGGGCTTGTGGAGCACAGAGCGGGGGGCGCTCTATTGAATTGCTCGTGGGAGAGTTAGTCGACGGTCGCTCCTGAGCAGCCGTAGTCGACGCGCACTTCGCCGACGCCACCACCCTGGAGGGTGTCACAGGAGGCACCATAGATGGTCACGCTGTTGGCATTGGCGTCGTAATCCCAGCCGTCGCTGTGCTGGGAGCTGCGAGACACTTCGGCGTCGTCGAAGAAGAGGCGCAGACGGGTCACGTCTGGTGGCACCTCGCCGAGAGTGAAGGTGCAGTCTGGCAGGGCGACGGCGCCGGTAATGACGCTGAGGGCTGTGGCCAGCTCCGCAGGCGAGTTGGCGGCGTAGTACTGACCCTGACCACCAGCTTGTGCCATCGCTTGCAGCGTGGAGGCATTCACACCGTTGCCAAAGCCGAGCACGAAGGTGGGGATGCCAGCTTGCTTGAGGGCGGTGATGGCAGCGACCGACTCGTTGATCGAGGGAAACTGTGGATCGTCGGTGAACAGGCAGTTGGGTTCACCGTCGGTGGCAAGCAGAACGAAGCGGCCGTTGGGATTGACCGGCGTGCTCTGGTAGTAGCTGAGCGCATTTTGCAGGCTAGTATGGGTGGGCGTGCCGCCATTGGGATTGACGCCGTTGAGGGCACCAAAGATGGCGTCGCCGCTGCCAGAGGTGACTGGCGCGCTGATGTTGCCAGCTCCGCAGTCGTTGTCAGTGGGGTAGAGCATCAGACCGAAGTTGATAGCGTTGGCGTTGCCGCTGAGGGTCGTGGACAGCGCGCTGCGCATAGTGCTCCACTTGCTCTGGCCGTTGATGTTCTGGTCCATCGAGCCAGACTTGTCGACCACCAGCAGGAGGTCGGGTGGATCCCCTTGCTCGACAGCGATAGGACGGACCTCGGCGCAGCTATTGCCTGCGTCGGCGCTGCCAAATTCGTCGTTACCACCACCACCGCCACCGCCGCCGCCGTTGGGGTCGGAGCTGCCCAGGGTGCTGGTACAAGCGGCCGTCAGGGCCACCAGGCCAACGAGGGGCAGGCGCAGGGAGCGGAGGGAAAGGGGCAGGGCGCGGCGGTCCGAAGTGGTCATGCTCACCTTAGGTTGCAATCTTGGATCCCAACTTGTGCCTCGCCGAAACAATGGTTTGCGCGCTCACAGTCGATCTCTGTCGGAGAGCCGACCTCCCAAATAGGGTGGTCACTCCCACCCCATCCTACCATCGGGGAAGGTGGAGCCCCTTGCGATCAAGGCCGAGTTGCCCGCGCCTTGCCGAGCCGATTGACGGTCAGAAGAGGCGCAGCTCGTCGCCTTCATCGGCGCCGAAGAGGTCCCGGTCGGTGGCCAGGCGATCGAAGTCGATGACGGGATCGGCGGGCGGGCCGCCCATCAGCACGAAGAGGTCCGGGGGGTACTGCGTGTAGCCAGTTCGCATCTTGGCGAATTGTTCCGTCGCCTGAACCAGCTCAGCGGCCAGACCCTCGCCGGCAATTTGCTCGAAGCTGTGCATCATGCTGGCTCTGGCTTGCAGGTCGTCGGTGGTGAGAATCATCTTGGTCAGGTTGGCTCTGGCTTGCTCGACCTGGCCAAGCTGAGAGCGCAAGGAGGCCGCTGTGATGGCCAGGTTGCTGGGGGCGTCAGGCTTTTCCATGGCCAGCTCGATAAGCTCGCTGCCGTGCTCTTTGTAGGACCTCTGCACAGCGGGGTCATCGGATTTGAGATCGAGAAAGTAACGAATACCGCCGACCCAGAAGAACTCGTAGTCGTCGGGGAACTCTTTCATCGCCCTTTCGATAATCTTGATCGACTCGAGGATGTCTTCCTTCTCCGTGCTGACCTGGTGCTTCTCGTTGACCGTCACCGTGTACATGGCCCAGGTGTAGAGCCGCTTGAAGCGCGGATCGAGGGCCATGATGTTGTCGATGAACTTGCTCAGGTAGCGAAAGTCGCCTTCGCCGACAAAGCCGGAGCCGTAATAGACGAGCATGCGGGCCCAGGTGATGTCGGCCGCCAGCTCGTTGTAGCCGAGATAGACCAGGCGTGCCGAGTCCGCAGAGGGCAGGGTCACGTACTGCTCCTCGATGGGCCAGGACTCGCGAGCATGCGTTGCTCGGCGGTCCAGAGCCTGTGAGGCCAGCAGGGCCAGTAGCAAGGCCGCCATGGCCCCGGCGATGCGCACGGGAGCCTTCATCGCAGGCTACTCGAGCGGGTTTTGTTTGACGATGTCGGCAGCGGTGTGGACGTCATCGGGACCACCTTCGCCGTAGAGCGTGTATTGCGACAGAACGCCGTCGCAGTCGAGATCGCCTTCGGCCTTGGCGGTGAAGGTCGAGGTTGCACCATTGCTAGACTCGAAAGAGTAGCGGTAATAGTGGGCTTCCTTGGGCTCGAACTTGAGCTCTTGCCAGGTTGGATCCTGCCAAAGCGAAGGGTCGGCCGCGCATTTCTGACCCGTGTCGCAACAGTTGGCGGCCGGTGTGCGGCCCACCGAATCCGGAAAGACTCGGGTGACGACCGACTGAGTGAGATCCGGCGGACGGTGAGTCTCCAGGTAATACACCCGAGCGCCCTCCATCATCTTGCGCAAGAGATCCGAGGTCTCCGCAGCTTTGGCGCGCTTGATGTACTTGATGAACGCCGGCACGGCGATCGACGCCAGGATGCCAATGATCGCCACGACGATCATGAGCTCTATGAGTGTGAAGCCAGGCTCTCTGGACTTCTGTCGTCGACCGACTTTCATGAGGTTCTCCCTTTAGTAGCTATCATATGCAAACACCCGCCGCGATCGCGACGGGTGTTAACAAGATCCGTCAACAAGGACGGAAAGAGTGGACGTTCAGCTTACT
>JAHEAK010000538.1 GCA_024642805.1 Kofleriaceae bacterium
CTCGACGGACTCGGTGCCCATGACTTCATGGCGAATCGCAGTGAGAGAAATCATCGCGCCGACGTTGCAGCCAAGGCCGTTGCGCTCGATGTGGTTGAGATACTCGGGAACACTTTCCCACTGCCAGTCGACACCTGCAGTGAGAACGTCGTAGTCGATTCCCTCGACGTTGACCAGATCGCGCAAGAGCATGTCGCGCGTGTCAGTCTTGACCGGGGCGAGACCAACACCGCAGTTGCCCATGACCATGGAGGTCACACCGTGCCAGCAACTCGGTGCAAGTTGTGCATCCCAGATTACCTGTGCATCAACGTGTGTATGTGGATCGATGAAGCCAGGCGAGAGGACGAGGCCCTCCGCATCAATGACTTTGTCAGCTTCGGCGGTCTTGTCGCGTCCTACAAAAGCGATTCGTCCGTCTTTGACGCCGAGGTTGCCACGATAGATGCCGCGGCCGCTGCCGTCCGCGATGCGCGCGTTGATGAAGAGTAGGTCAACTTTCATAGCCACATCGTAGGCTGAAGAGAACGGAGTCTCCAGCGTACGGGCCGCAATCTCCTTGCTGGATTCAATGCTTGAGTCGACTCTCTGGCGCCAGCGCGGGTACGGAAAGCTGCGCGGTGTGCGTCTTTTTCATCGCGTCCCGCGTGCTCGTCGAGTGTCAGGCCACCAGGTGGCGGTGGTGGACGTCGATTGAATCAAGTTCGCCCAGTATGCCGGGCTGGATTGGGGGCCCGCAGTCCGGATCGTGGCCGCTCAGGAGAGGATCATGAGCACGCCGCCGATGACCATGGCCACCCCGGCGACGCGGGCCACATAGCCGCCGTAAGGAGCAATCTTTTCGATCAGCATGAGGGCGGTCAGCCCGGCCATCCACAGCATGCTCATCACGCCGCCCACGAAGAGCAGCAACATGATGGCCCAGCAACATCCGAGGCAGAAGAGGCCGTTCTTGATACCCATGACGAAAGAGCCGTAGGCACCATCTCGCCACTCGGTCATCAGGAAGCCAAGAGGGGTTCGGCACTGATGCAGGCAAGAATTCTTCCAGGGTGTGAACTGAAAGAGGCCGGCCAGGATGAGCGTAATACCGCCGGCAAGCGGGCTAAACAGGGTCATGGCGACCGGTGACATGAGCTCGCTGCGCTCCAGATAGATCTGCGCGATGGCCGCTGTCGCGCTGAAACCAGCCCAGACGGCGCAATAGCCAATCAGAAAAACACCAGTCAAGTAGGCGGGCTCGCCTTGCGACTTACTGCGCACGAAGCGCGCGTGCAGCATGGCAACGGGCCCGGCTGAAGGCAGCATCATGGCGATCATCATGATGATCCACATGACAATGAGCGAGTACGCGCTCATCTGATGCTCGGTATGCGGACCGACGAGGCTATCGACGCGGGCATGATCTTCATGGCCCGTCATGTCGTGGCCTTCATGGCCCGTCATGTCGTGGCCTTCGTGGCCCGTCATGTCGTGGCCTTCATGGCCCGTCATGTCGTGGCCTTGGTGGCCCGTCATGTCGTGGCCTTGGTGGCCCGTCATGTCGTGGCCTTGGTGGCCCGTCATGTCGTGGCTGGCATGCTGCGCATGGTTGCCGTGTTGGCCATGCGCGCCATGCTGGCTGTGTTCGCCAGCCATATCGATCGTGTACAACCAGGTCACGATCGTGACGACGACGAGTCCTCCGATGAGGAGGACTCGATCACGCAAAAGCAATCTTGCGATGCGTGGCTGATCGTCCATCAGAACTGCGCCCCGAACTAGGCCGAGTAGCTAAACGGAGCGAAGAGACCGCTCTTGGCGGACTCACTCCAGGTCAGGCCGTGATCCGTGTAGCTGAGCTTGGTCGAGCGTGCCACGGTGGTTTGCTGACCAGGCGAGATTGCCAGTGGGTGACCGGCAAGAACCACGTCTCCCCCGCCTTGTCCCTTGACGGCTTCGATTTGCACGTCGGCGACATTTGGGATCTTGAGCGAGAAGGATTTGCCCTTTTGCTCAAACTGAATGTCGGCGCTGGTGACGCCCAGGATCTTCTCGACGTGGCTGGCGAGGTTGGCCGTGTGACCACCTGCTTGGCCGCCGAAGATCTTGGTCAGCTCGGCCGTTTGCTCTGCACTGGCTTTGGAGTCCAGGTACAGCGCGATGGTCCACTTCACTTCGTGCATCTTGCCCGGTGAGTGCACCGCCATCGCGACGTTGAGGCCGTCGAGCTTGACGCTATCGCTGTGGCCATGCTCGATGTGCCAACCGAGAACGACGTTGCACTCGCCCTGGGTCGGTGGACTCAAGAACACGCAAGGGCAAGCGGTCTCGCAGTTACAGCTCTCAAAATAGGTACCGTTCAGTTTCCAACTCATAGCATCCCTCCCAAAATTTCCGTTGTGAGTCTGCCAAGGGGCCCCGGCGGATTCAAGCGCACATCCTCCCCAAGCTCGCTGCCGGGGGCGATTGCTGGTGGTAAGGGACCGGTGATCGTCCCATTTTGGTGCGCCTTGGCCCTGGCCCGCCTAGAGTTCCCGATTCTCGAGGGCGCGGCCAGCCAAGAAGCGCTCGATGTTCTCGAAGCCAAAGCCAAGCACGGTGGCCCAGCTTTCCTGGCCCAACCAGCCTGAGTGCGGCGTGACCAGTACATCGTCGCGCTGCAGGAGAGGGTGATCGGCTGCCGGGGGCTCCTGACAGAGGGTGTCGAGGGCTGCGCCAGCCAGATGGCCACTTTCGAGTGCTCGGACCAGGGCCGCCTCATCGACCAGCTGTCCGCGGGCGGTGTTGATGAGGAAGGCGCCCTTCTTCATCTGGGCGAGTCTTTCGGCGCTGAGAATACCGTTGGTCTCGGCGGTGAGTGTTAGGTGCACGGAGACAAAGTCGGAGCTCGGCAAGAGGACTGAGAGGTCGACGAAAGGCACGCCTTCCCAGTTGCCACCGGCGGGTTGATGGGTGGTTGCTTGTACCTTCATGCCCATGGCGCGCGCCATCACCGCCACGTGCTTGCCGATGTTGCCCATGCCTAGCAGACCAAGGGTCTTGCCACGAACCCCCGTGCACTGCGAGAAGGGCACTTGGTCGACCTTGCCGTGTGGCAATTGCCATGGCTTGGCGTCGAGCCAGCGGCCTTCGCGCACCAGGCGCGACTGGTAGGGCAGGGCCCGACCGAGGGAGAGGATCATGGCCAGGGCATGCTCGGCGACGAAGGGGGCGGTGAGGTCGCCGATAGTCGCCAGCTGCAGGTCCTTGGCTTTCGCCGACTCGGCATCGACTTTGTCGACACCACGACGCAGCAGTTGGATGAGGCGCAGCTTGCTGGCTTTGGCGAAAAAGCTGGCGTCGAGCTGCTTGCGGGGTACGCCGATGAGAATATCGGCTTCGGATAGGTGTTTTTCGTAGTCGGGTGCGTCTTCCGAAATGAAGTGCAGGCTGTGGCCGGCGGGAGCAACCTTCTCGGCGGCTTCGCGGATGGCGGCCGGCGGCCGAGGGACAAAAAGAATCTTCATGCGGATCGAGCCTTTCAGGCTGGCAAGACTTTGCCGGGGTTGAGCAGGCCCTTGGGATCGAACACGGCCTTGATTTGTTTGAACACGGCCAGCTCCTCAGGAGAGCGTGAGAGATGCAGGTACGCGCGCTTTTCCAGGCCGATGCCATGCTCGGCGGAGATGCTGCCCGCAAACTGGCTGATCATCTCGAAGACCAGAGCATCGTACTCGTGAAGAAGTTGCTTGGCCTGCTCTTCATTCATGTCCTTGGGGACGACGATATGGGTGTGGACGTTGCCATCTCCGACGTGTCCAAAGAGGTAGAACTCCCAATCTGGGTGGTCCTTTGTTACTGCTTTGCGCAGGGCGCTGACAAAAGCGGCGGTTTGCGAGAGGCCGACCGAGACGTCGTGGGTCTTGCCCCGGCCGAGGGCGTAGAGGGCCTCGGCAAGTCCTTCTCGCAGGTGCCACATGTTCGCGCGTTGCTGGAGGCTCTGGGCCACGGTGCCGCCCTTGAGGCCTTTCATGTCGAGGGACTCGAGCCAATCGAGCACGGTCTCGCTCGAGCGCCCGACATCGAACTCGAGAACCACGTAGTAGGCAGCTCGTTCCTTGATTGGGCTCGGCGTGCGCAGAAGCGCCGTCGCGCGATCGAGGCATGCGGCGTCGACGAATTCGAAGGCGTGCAGGATGAAGGGTGCGCGGCGCGCGACCTCGAGAAGCCCGAGCATGTGGGAGACGTCGTCGACGGCCAAGAAGAGGG
>JAHEAK010000539.1 GCA_024642805.1 Kofleriaceae bacterium
CTAGGGAAGTTGCTTGACCATGTTGTCGTAGGAGTCGGGGCGGCGATCGCGATAGAACTGCCAGGTGCGGCGCACCTCTTCGATGAGATCGAGGTCGATTTCGGCGACCACCAGCTCGTCATTGTCTTCGCTTCCGCACTCGATGATCTCACCGCGCGGATTGACGAAGTACGAATTGCCGTAGAACTTTCCGATGTTCCAGGGCGCCTCGGTCCCGACCCGATTGATGCAGCCCATGTAGTAGCCATTGGCGACCGCATGCGCAGGTTGTTCGATCTTCCACAGGTGTTGCGAGAGACCGGCGACCGTTGCCGATGGGTTGAAGACAATCTCGGCGCCGTTTAGGCCCAGGAGGCGCGCGCCCTCAGGGAAGTGCCGGTCGTAGCAGATGTAGACGCCGACCTTGCAGTAGCGGGTGTCGAAGACCGGGTAGCCGAGGTTACCTGGCTTGAAGAAGTACTTTTCCCAAAAGCCGCTGGTCTGTGGAATGTGATGCTTGCGGTACTTGCCAAGGTAGGTGCCGTCGGCGTCGATGACGGCGGCGGTGTTGTAGTAAACGCCTGCCATCTCGCGCTCGTAGATCGGAACCACGATGACCATCGAGTACTTCTTGGCGTAGGCCTGCATGGTCTCGACGGTCGGGCCCGGAATCGTCTCGGCGATGTCACACCACTTGGAGTCTTGCGATGGACAGAAGTAGGGACCGTTGAACATCTCTTGCAGGCACAGGACCTGTACGCCCTTCTTGCCGGCTTCGTCGATGTAAGGCAGGTGCTTTGCCATCATTGCATCGCGCACTTGCGCCACGCTGGCCTTCTCGTCGTTGAGCGGGTTGGAAAGCTGAATCAGTCCACCGATAACCTTGCGTGCCATTGCCTGCATCCTCCTTGTTGCGCCCTCGGCATACGGCGCCCTGGGCGACTCCCCGGGAAAGGGAGAGCGGGCATTGTGTACCAAAAGCCGGCGGACCGCAGCTATTGGCGCGACTCGCCTGACACAGGGAAGCACAAGCCTCGGGAGCACAAGCCTGGGAAGCACAAGCCTGGGGAGCACAAGCCTGGGAAGCACAAGCCTGGGTCTGTCGATTGCGTTCAGCCGCTGCCAGCCAAGGTCCGCCCTGGCAGCGGGACGACGCAGAGCGTCATTCGCGACGGCGCGCGGCTTCCGAGTCGCGCTGCTCTTCTTCGGCGACAAGCGGTGCGAGCTTGGCTTCTAGCGCCGCGATGCGATCGGCAAGACTCTGCACGTCGGAATGCAGGCCCCGGAAAGGCACGATGCCCTGGGCCACGTTGCGAATGCGCTCGTCGATGCGCTTTTGCCACTCGTCGATGGTCTTTTGCGAGTTGACGATGAACTCGCGAAATTCACGAATCGCCAGCGGTCCTGATTTGGTCTCGGCCAGATCAGTTCCCCGGGTGGGCGTCTCATCACCGGCGGGCTCGGAATCCTTGCCGGGCAAGATGTCTTTGACCTTGTGCTGCGCCTCCTCGACCTTGCGCTGCGCCTGCGAAACGAACTGATGGATCGATTCGCCACCGGTTTGGATGATGTTGCGCATGGCCTGCAGAGGCAGGAAGCTCTTTTGCTTCTTCTCCTCTTCAAAGATGATCTGCGCGAGCGTTACCGAGGTGAGGTCTTCTTTGCTCTTGTTGTCGATGATCTTGACGTCATCGCCCTCGCGAATCATCTCGGCAATCTGGTCGAGAGTGACGTAGCGGCTGTGCTGCGTGTCGTAGAGCTTTCGGTTTGCGTACCGCTTAATGACCCGCGCCTCAGACATTGCCAGAATGATTGCACCTATGACCGGGGCATACAACTCGGCTCGCGAAGCGGAGGGTGTAACATTGGCTCATTGTCTGGCGATCCTCATAAGCTGCTTCAGGAAATCGTCACCGCCGTGAAGTCGATTCGAGACCTTGGCATGCGTGAAGCGCGCATGATCGAGAAGCTACAAGACGCACCCGCCGAGCAGATTGTCGCCGCCCTACGTGTTCTCGTGGCAAGCGGCGGCCGTGGCGACATCGCCATCAGCCTGACCATCGCGGCGTTGGTGGCCGCCCTGGGCGCAAACTCGAGCTTGCCCTACGGCACCCGCGCCGAGCTGTACGCCGCCGCCAGTGAGATGGCGGCCACGGAGGTCTCCTACCTCTTGTTGATGGGCGAACCAGAGAGCAGCGAGCACAAGGAGGAGTCTCCGCATCCCATCGCCCCACGCAGTGAGCCCATGCCGCTTGGCATCCGAAAATCGGTCGCGCGCACACGCAACCGACAGACGCTGAGCCACCTGATTCACGATCCGAGCCCGCAGGTCGTGGAGATCCTGCTCGGCAATCCCGATCTGCGCGAGACCGAGGTCTTGACCATGGCATCCAAACGCCCGGCCAGCGAGGACAGCTTACAGCGCATCGCCATGCACCCGCGCTGGTCGCAGGTTCGTCGCATACGCCTGGCAGTGGCCCTCAACGCCTCCTGCCCGCTTCCTCTAGCCTGCCGCCTCTGCCTCGATCTCCGCGATCAGGACCTGCACGAGGTGCGCCGAAGCACGAGTCTAGCTCCGCACTTGCGGGCTCACGCGGAGCGCGTCCTGCACGCTCGCCAACAGCAAGCGACTCGTGTTCGCGGGCCGGCCTAAGCGCTAAACGTGCTCGCGCTTCTTGGCGGCGATGACTTCGGCATCCTCGACACCACCTTCGGAAAGCTCACCTTTTTTGGAGGAGCCTTCGATGGCGTCTTTCTTGGATACTTCCAACTCGTCATCGCCCGTTGCAGAGCGCTTGAAGTTCTTGATGCTGCGCCCGAGCGCGTCGCCGATGGCCGGCAATTTGCCCGCACCGAAGATCAAAAGGACGATAAGCAGAATGATAACTAGTTCGCCCATGGAGGGCATGGCTGACTCCAGTCGCTAAGTTCGTGCACATTGTAGCAAGTTTCGGGATGGAAAGCCCTCGCGCAATCCAACCAGTGCGGCGCCAGCAGAGAATCGTCAAAAAATTCGACTGTCGCTCAGCTCATCGTAGATTCTAGGCGGTGGCTTTTAGACGATTTCATTTCGCAATGCGGGCTTCAGGCCAGTGCTCAGCCCAACGCTCAGCCCAGTGCTCGGCCCAACGCTCAGCCCTATGCTTGGCCCTGTGCTCACTAGCGCTGCTGGCTAGGGCTGGCTCCGAGGCAAAGGCACAGCCGGCGGCCGTTCATCCCGGCCCACAGGATCCTGGCCCTGGACCGGTTGCGCCGCCTAGAACCACCCTCGCCCAAGACCTGGGACAGCGGCAAGCCATTCGCGGCTGTGCTGTCGGCGAATCCTGTCAGGGACCCTTGCAGGAAGCCCTGCGAGAATTTGAACGGGAGACCTTCCCGGCGCCCGGAAAAGGCAACCCCTGGGTTGAGGCACCTTCGATGAGTGGCCACGACTCGGTTCGCATGGAAGGCCGTCGCGCCGACCGCGTCAACAAGGCCGGTGCGCGCAAAGGCGCCACCTTCACGGGCAAACCCTCGCAGCTGCGTCCCGACCTGCCCTGGCTCGACGACTTGCGCATGCCCGATGTGCCCGTGCGCTGGAATGAGAAGATCATCCAGTATCTCGAGTTCTATCGCTACGACCCGCGCGGTCGCAACATCATGGCGGCGTGGTTGCGCGATCAAGGCAAGTATCGCGCCCTCATGCTCAAGACGCTGCGCAAGCATCACCTTCCCGACGCGCTGCTCTACATCAGTATGATCGAATCCTCGTACGATCCTCATGAGTACTCGCGCACGGGTGCCAGTGGGCTGTGGCAATTCATGCCCGCTGCCGGAAGCATCTACGGCCTGACCCAGACGCGATGGCTCGATGAGCGCAACGATCCCAAGCTCGCAACCGAAGCTGTCGCCTATTACTTCCAAGATCTCTTCGATCGCTTTGGCGACTGGGATCTCGCTACCGCTGCGTTCAATGCCGGCTATGGCGCCGTCATCGGCAGCATTGCCAAATACAACTGCAACGACTACTGGCAGCTCATCGCCTACGAGAACGGTCTACCATGGGGAACCTCGCACTACGTTGCCAAGTTCCTGGCCACCGCTATCGTCGGCAACAACCTCGAGACCTTTGGCTTTCAAGATGTCGAGCCAGCCGCCGCTGTCCAATGGGATCGAGTGGTGGTACCGAGCTCTGTGCCACTGAGCGTGGTCGCCAAAGCAGCCTCGGCCAGCGTCGAAGACATTCGCTTCCTCAACCCCCAGCTGCGCAAG
>JAHEAK010000540.1 GCA_024642805.1 Kofleriaceae bacterium
TCGGCTGCATGCCCACCTAGCACCCACTCTTTTCGGCCGCTCAGCAGGTAGGAGCTACCCTCGCGCTTGGCGGATAGTTCCACCGAGTGCGGCAGGTGTCGACCGTTGCGCTCGGCATAGGCAAAGGCAAGTGTGATGTCACCTTCACAGAGCGGGGCCAGGTACTTCTCTTGCTGCTCGGCGCTGCCAGCGAGCAGGATGGCTCGACCACCCAGGATTACCGAGCTCAGATAGGGCTCGGGCACCAGGGTCTTGGCCAGCTGTTCGAGGACCAGGCAGGCGTCGACGAAGCTGCCGCCGAATCCGCCTACCTCTTCGGGGAAGAGCACGCCGAGCCAGCCCAGCTCGCCCATCTTCTTCCAGACCTTCTTGTCGTAGCCAAGCTCGCCAAAGCGCAGCTCGCGAAAGCGGTCGACCGGAGAACTCTTCTTAGCAAAGCTCGCCGCCGTATCGACGAGCATCTTTTGGTCTTCTGTGAGATCGAAGTTCATGGCTTGCGTCCTTTCCTAGCGACTGGGCAGGCCAAGAATCCACTTGGCGAGGATGTTCTTTTGGATTTCGTTGGAGCCACCGTAGATGGTGGTAGCGCGGGTGTAGTTGAACATCGAAGGCACCCACTTCTCAGGACCAGATACCGTGTCGACGTCCTCGTTGAACCACTCGAGGCCGTTGTGGCCCATGACGTCCATGGCGAGGTCGAGGGCGTCCTGCAGGATCTCGGATCCGCGCAGCTTGAGGATGGAGGACTCCGGCCCTGGCGCTTTGCCCAGCTGAGCACCAGCGAGCGCGCGGTAGTTGGTCATCTGGTGGGCGCGCAGCTGAATCTCGAGCCTGGCGATGCGCGAGCGGAAGCTCGAGTGATCGAGCAAGCTCTTGCCATCGAGGTAGGTCTCAGCGGCAATGCGCTTGATGCGCAAGATGGTCCGCTGGGACCAGCCGACCGCGGCAATCAAGGTGCGCTCGTGGCCGAGCAAGGCCTTGGCCAACATCCAGCCGCCACCCAGTGGCCCGACGACGTTTTCCTTGGGAACCACGACGTCCTCGAAGAAGGTCTCGCAGAAGGCCGGCGTGCCACCGATGGTGAGCATGGGCTTGACGTCGATGCCCTTGGTCTTCATGTCGATGAGCAGGAAGCTGATGCCCTCTTGTTTCTTGCCCGTGTTGTCGGTGCGCACCAGGCAAAAGATCCAGTCGGCGTACTGCGCGTAGGTGGTCCAGGTCTTTTGGCCGTTGACCACGAAATTGCCCTTGCCGTCGTCGATGGCGCTGGTCTTGAGGGAGGCCAGGTCGGAGCCGGCGTTGGGCTCAGAATAACCCTGGCACCACTTCTCCTCGCCCGCGAGAATCTTGGGCAGGTAGCGGGCCTTCTGGGCATCGTTGCCAAACTGAATGATGAGCGGACCGACCATCGCCAACCCAAAGGGCGAAAGCTGGGGCGTACCGGCCAGCTCTAGCTCCTCGGTCAGGATGTAACGGCAGGTGGGGTCGAGGCCTGCGCCACCAACGGCATCTGGCCAGTTGGGGGCAACCCAGCCTTTGGCATAGAGGACTTTGTGCCACTCCATGACCTCGTCCATGCTGAAGTTGCCGTCTACCTCTGCCTTGGCCTTGATGTGCGCGGGCATTGCGCCCTGAATCCACGAGCGCACGTCATTGCGAAAAGCTATCTGTTCTGGGGAAAATGATAGGTCCATGATGGCTGCCGAAGAGTAGCCGCATTGCCGGCCTGGGCCAAGGCAGTGGGCTTGCCCAAGTGGTCCTCATTGCCGACAGATCGCTGCGAACTCAGGTGGGCAAGGCTTGCTCTTGGGCGCGTCCTATGGGGAACTCTCGGCGAAGCCCATGATGAGCAACGGACCGCCCTACCTGCTTGCCATCGCCTTCGGCCTGCTGGTCTCTGGCGTGCTCTACCTGGTGCTCGTCTGGCCCGTGGTGCAACCTGAGGACGAGCCGATCGACCCCAGCGCAGCGGCAGACGATCCTCGTGTCCCCGGGCCCAAGGCTCGGTCCACGAGCGAGGCTGGCTCGACCGGTGGCGACGCGCTAGGCTAGCCCTTGATGTTTTCGCGCCTCGCCTGCTCTGTGCTCGTGCTGCTGGTGGCCCTGCCCTCTGCTCGCGCACAGGAAGCCGCCCCCGCCGAGGCTTCACAAGCTGTGCCCCTCACCGAGCCAGCCACGGCTAGTGCAGACCAAGGCGCTCCGCACGTTCACGTCATCGAAGGCGCACAGAGCAGTGCCCTGCCGACCATCGGTCCTGCCAACGCGCCGGTCACCATCGAGTACTTTCTCAATCTCAGCAACACACTCAGCGGACGCATCCACCGCAGCCTCGTCGAGTTGGCCAAGCGCCACCCTCGGCGCCTGCGCGTGGTCTATCGACTGACGGAGACCCGCGAACAGAGCACCAACCTCGCCCAGACCTTTGGTCAGGAAGCCTTCGAGCAGGGTCGCTTCTTCGAGTTCTTGGACGCCTACTACGGCGAAGCGCAGCGCTATCCGCAATCGAAGGACTATCCCGATGTAGCCGCCGCCGCCGGGCTCAACTATCAACGAGTGGTCGATGCGATAGAGAACATGCGCCACGACGATGTGCTGGCCGCCAACCACTTCTACTGGCGACGCATGCGGGTCGCCACGGTGCCGGGCATACTCATCAACGGTAAGGAAGTGCCACGCAACGCAGGCCTCGAGACCCTGGAGTCTCTCTACGACGCCGCCTACCTCGAGGTCCAGAACATGCTCGCCAAGGGGGTGGCCGCTGACCAGGTTTACGAGCGCCTGGTCCAGATAGAAATTGACGCCGAAGCCCGCCCTCGCTTTTCGGGAGTCCTCGATGGTGAGCCTATCGACGATCCTCCGCGCGTGCCGATGGCCGTTTCGATGGCGCCGCTCCTGCGCGGAACACATCGCAAGGGGCCCGAAGACGCCAAGGTCCCTCTGGTCTTCATCTGCCACCTGCAGAGTCTCTTGTGCCGCACCATGTCTCGGCAGCTCGAGAGCATCTTGATGGCCTACCCAAGTGAGGTGCGGCTAATTTTTCACGCGCTCTTCGATGACGAGCAACCAGGCCAGGACAGGGCCAGGCTCATGCACGAAGCCGCCCTGTGTGCCGACGAGCAAGGTGCCTTTTGGGAGTACTACGAGCACGCTTTCGACCACCAGCAGCGCCTCAATTTCGATCAGTCGCTGGCCATTGAGCTTGCCGCCTCCCCTGCCCTCGACCTGCAGATGGACAGCTTCGAGAGCTGTTTGGAGAGCGGCCGCCAGGCAGAGCGGGTCGAGGAGGAGCTTGAGCTGGTCCGCAAGGCAGGGGTCGCCCACACCCCGGCCCTGGCCATCGGCGGCTTGCTCTACTCGGGGCGCCTGCACTTCGACGATATTCGCTGGCTTGTGGACAATGAGCTCAGGGCTGGGATCTTCGAGAGCGCCGCCAGGCCCTAGACTCCTGAAATGCATGCCTTTGCGTTGACCTCTTTGAAAGGCGCATGCTACCCAGCTTAAGCGATGGAGCTCACCTTTGCAGCCGCTACGGACGTCGGGCGTCAGCGGGACCACAACGAGGACAACTTCCTCATCGACAAGAAGCTGCGCCTCTTCGTCGTCTGTGATGGCATGGGTGGACACGCTGCTGGTGAAGTGGCCTCTTCGATCACCGTGCACCAAATTCGCGATGCGGTCTTCGGCAATCGCGATCTCATCGAGCGCTTTCGGCAAGGCGGCCAGGAGGTGCAGGCACTCGAGATTTTGCAAATCCTCGAGCACGCCATTCAAGACGCATGCGCCACGGTCTACAACCGCGCGCAGGTCGAGCAAGAGAAGCGCGGCATGGGCACCACCGCCTCGGTACTCCTCATCGCGGGTGAGGCCGACAGCTTGCGCGGCTTCATCGCCCACGTGGGTGACTCGCGCATCTACCTGACTCGTCAGAATCAGTGCCACCAGCTCACCGAAGATCACTCGCTCATGAACGAGCTGATCCGGCGCGGCAAGATCAAAGAGGAGGAGTTCGACTCTTCCCCCTACAAGAAGTTCAAAAACGCGGTCACCAGGGCGGTCGGCGTCTACGCCTCGGTGGAGGTCGATACCTTCGACTTCGACATTCTGCCCGGCGACAGTTTCCTGCTCTGCTCCGACGGCATGTACGTGTACTTCGAAGAGCCCGAGCTCCCCGGTTTGTTGACCAGCGGCGAGATCAAGGATGTCCCCAAGGCGCTTATCGATCGCGCCA
>JAHEAK010000541.1 GCA_024642805.1 Kofleriaceae bacterium
GAGCGGATGTCGGTGCTCCTCGCCCACGCGCCCGCGTCCAAGGGGTACGCGCCTACCTACCGAAGCGGAGAGCCTCTTCCTGAGCCTCCCTACCTCTATCTCCAGGCCATGGAGATGCTGAGCTCTTCGGAAGAAGGCAGCTTTGTGGATGCGAGCGGCCGAACTCTCTACAAGACGACGCTCGAAATCGTCGAGCCCGCTCCCAATCGTGTCGAAGCCATCGTCAACTCAATTACGGGTATCTTCGAGATTCGGCCGCGAGAGCCACTGGCCACGCCGGCGCGCGGTAACGCGCTCATCCAACTCGTGAGCGCAGAACGTCCCGACGCCAAGACGGGCGAGCGTGTGCCCTTGGAGGTGTTTGGCAAGGAGAATGTCGCGGATGTGAAGGTGCGACTGGCACCCGATGGCTACTTCGTCTTGTGGAACCATCCCAAGTTGGTCGCCGTGCAGGCTCCCGACAATCGCAGTTACAAGCGAGCGCCAAGTCACCCTGGCGTTTCTCTGCCTGCTGACACGCGCCAGTTGCGACTCGAGCTGGACCTGGCGCTTAGCCGTGGAGCGGAGGCCAGTGTATCCCTTACGCTCTATGGCTACACGGCGGCCGGCACGTACGAAAAGAGCAACAGCAGCGTCACGCTCCAGCCGGGCGCTGCCGCAAAGCCTGTCGCGGTAGAGCTCACATCCAGCACCGAGCTTGTGTCCTACAAGATGCGTCTGAGCCTCAAGCAGGAGGGCGAGAGCACAGGGGTGCTGCAGCTGAGCAACCCGCGATTGGCGACCCACGTCGAGGCTCCTTCGTTATTGCAGGTCTTCGGCCAGGAAAACAAAGACAAGGTCGCGGTTCACGAGGAGGACGACGGTTTTCTCGTCGAGTGGCAGGATCCACCCCTGGTCGCTCTGCAACTCCCCGACGACCGAAGCTACAAGAACCCACCGGTGGACGACCGCTTCATCTTGTCGGTACCGACCAAGAGCTTGTCACTCACGACAGCGCTGCGACTCGAGGACGGTCCTCCCGCAACCGCCAAGCTCACCTTCTACGGCTATACCGAGGAAGGGGAGCTGGTGCGCTCGACGGAATCGTTCGAACTCAGCGCCGACGCCGGCGAGGTTCCTGTATCCATGCACCTGGATTCCGAGAAAGAACTTCGTGCCTACAAGTTTCGCATCAGCCTGGACCAGGCTGCAGAAAAACACGGCAGCCTGCACCTGCGTGCTCCGCAGCTCTTGGAAAGCCCCTGAGCTCGGCGCCCGAGACTGCCTAGCTCAGCGCTCGATACGCTCGGTGAGCATGATCCAGGGCGAGGCCGTCGGCCCTCTCGAAATGAACTGGCGCCCGGCTCTTGGAAAGAAACGCTCGAGCTTGTCTTCGCCAAAGCTCTGACGATGACCGCCAGGCACATCGTGATGCCAGACAGGGGTCGGCTCCTTGTAGGGAATCGTCATGATGAGCTTTGACTTGCAGACTCGTCGGAGCTCGGAGAGGCCCTTGGGAAAGTCGGCGATCTCGAGGTGCTCCAGGACCTCCATGCACGACACGGTGTCGAAATGGCCATCTGGAAATGGCAGCTGCAAGATATTTCGAATTTGCAGATCACCCCGCTCGGGGCGAATGAGCTTCTTATTCCATCGAACATCGATGCCAATGAGCGTCTCGATGCTGGGGGTGCGGGCCAGCACGTTGAAGATTTGCCCAGCCCCAATACCAACGTCCAGGACGCTCGTGCCCTCGATTTCAAGGGTCAGGGCACGGCAACGCTCCCAATCATAGGGAGTAAAGAATCCCGATTCCCTGGTCGGGTAGCGGCTCTCGTAGAGCTCTCTAACTTCGTCGAGGATGCTCTTGGACTGACTAGACGCGGTCATTAGATCATGACCTCGCTGAGATCGAGTTCGGTGCCGATGAGACGCGCGCCTTTCAGCAGCTGGTCATCGCTAATCTTCCAGGTGTGCTCTGACATGTCGTCGCTGCGGAAATGAATGTAGTTGTAGGGGTCGGAAGAATAGATCTTCAGGCCCTGCGCCACACACTCCTTCAAGAAGAGCGAATCGGTGCCCTGGCGGACAGGGGTAAAGCGAATTGACTCGACCACGTCACGACGAATGAAGAGCGTTGCCCCACACACGAAGGGATGGTGGCGATTGGCTCGGCTCGGATTGCGCAGGGCCATCTGGTTAGAGCCCAGGGCGTAGCAGAAGTAGGCATACTTGCCCAGAACCGGGGCATCGGTAAATTCCGTGCTCAGCAAGAGATCCGAGATGTAGTGCGCTCCGTAGCAGTCGTCGTCGTCGAACTTGGCCAGCCAGTCACCAGAACTGTTATCAATTCCGTGGTTCAGGCAATCGGCCAGCGTGAAGCTCTCCGGGAGTGAATGGACGGTCGCGTTCGGCAGGGAAGCAGTTGCCTCCTTGACCGCATCGACATCAAAGCGATCCGAGTTGAGCAAGAAGATGACCTCGAGGTCAACGTGGGTCTGACGGCGGATGCTGGCGATGAGGTTGTCGAGTTGCTCAGGGCGATTGGTTGCGGCCAGAATCGTCACTCGCTGACGCTTTAGCGGTGGTTTTGGTAGACCGATGGCTTCGAGAATCGTCTCCAGGCGCCTGGCGTAGGTGTGCTTGCGCAGGATTTCCCGAACCCCTGTGTGCGCAAAGCGCATGCGGTAGTCCTCGTCGTCCAGCAAGAGCGCGAGGCTTTCGCGGGCTTCCTTCTCGCTTGTCACTGACTTGACGAGCTTGCCGAGCATGTCCTCGACGCCCTCCGAGGCCGACGAGATGACTGGCGTGCCACAGGCCATCAATTCAAAGACCCGCCGCGAAAACATGGTTGGCGAGTCCTTGACCGAGTTGACGTTTAGGAAGGTCTTGTACGCTCGGTAGGCAGACAGCATCTGCTTGTATTCGAGGGAACCGCAGACCGCTGATTTGTAGGGTTCGGGGAATGCGAACTTTTCTGCATTCTCAGTCCCAAAGTGCCTGTCGAAGATCTCGAGCCCGCGCTCAAGAGCTGGCCGCAAGAGGATCTCGCTATCATCCACGCGATCGGGATACTTGTCCGCGCGCCAGCTGCCTGCAAAGCACACCTCGCGCTCGCGCTTTATGCGGTCCTGCACGGGATTGTGAATGACCGGCTGAGCAGCGAAAGGAAGCGCGAAGACGCGATCGTGACCAACGCGCTCCTTGTACTTGGGCACGCAGTTCTCATCCGTCGTGAATATGAAATCAAAGTCTTTGGCCGCGTCGATGAAGACCTCGAAGTTCGGCGGATCTTCCTTGTTCCAGAACACCGTCGGCAGGCCCCGTTGTTTGCACCAGGCCAACAACTCGCGCAGCGGATTGCTCTCGCGCTTGGCATAGTTGCTCATCGTGTACTTCCACTTGCCGGCATTGCCTTGCCAGGCTGACTCGCAGAAGAGAAACGCGGGCTTCTCGCGCTGAATTTCTTCCCGCCAGCCATCGGGCGAGATGGGGATCAAGTCAGCTTCGTACTCGAAACATTGGTGCGAAAAGTCGTCCAGAATCGATGCGACCTTGAGACCTCGAGGGCTGGGCGCCACGCTGGGCGTGTAGGGAGCAAACTCCGTGCGTGGCTTTGCCTGGGGCGCTTCTACCCTCGGGCTGGGTTCACGCGCGCCTCTGGCTTTCTCGGCTTTCTTGGGCGCGGGACTGGCGGCGCGACGAAAGCGAGCCGCTGTTTTCTGCAACGAGGTCTGTGGCTGGCTCAGGAAACGTCCCGTGCGCACCTCGAGGTTGACCGTCGACTCGATCGCGTCGAGTCCCCGGCGCAGCACGCTGTTTTTTGGATTGTTGATCCGAAGCAAGGCGGTGCGGCCCGTGCCTTTGTCGTTGGCAGCGGCGAGCAGGGCGGCCTGTCTCTTGAGGGTCTTGTCCTTCTCGGCCAGCTCGGCTCGCAGAATGCTCAGCTTGCCTTGTAGCTCCAGGATGTGCGTGCGTTCCCCTTGCAGCTTGCTGCCGAGCTTGGCGACCTGATCGGAAAGTGAACTTACGTGGCGTGTGAGGCTGTCTTGCTTGCCTTCGAGAACGCGAATCCGATCGGCACGCTTGCTGGCGGTTTGGTGACGCCTGAGCTCTCGCTCTAGGAAGGCCTGTTCGTCCAGCTTCAAGCTCTCGGCGAGGGACAGGCTGATGCCTGGCTCGGATCGGTGGCCCATGGTGAAGCGCAGGTACCCGGCCACGACGTCCAGACTGCGCAAGCTGGCAAC
>JAHEAK010000038.1:0-11694 GCA_024642805.1 Kofleriaceae bacterium
TTCGGCTTCGGATTCGGCGGCCTTTTCAGCCGCAGAACTGCTGCCGAGGCCGAGAACACGAGCCAGGCCGAGGGCAGCGATGAAGCCGCCAACAAAGGCCAGGATGGTATAGAGGGATGTCATGAAGGCACTTTCGGGTCTGCCGCGCGCTTGCGGGCAGGCCCTGTAAACAACTGCGTATCCGTGACGACCCAATCCATTCGCTGATCGGTACCTTCACGGGGAATCGCAGTTGCGATTTGTTCTTGGAAGCAAAGTCCCAGTCGCATGGCGCCGGGATGTTGCGCGAGAGTGTGGTCGTAGTAACCCTTGCCGTAGCCGAGTCGATTGCCGCTTGCATCGAAAGACAAGCCCGGAACGACGAAGGCGTCGATCGCGGAGAGTGGAATGGTGGGAGCGCTGCCGGGCGGCTCATCGACCTGAAACGGTCCGCGAACCAGCTCGCCCAGCTCGCTGATGGCAGCAAACTGCAGAATGCGAGTGCCACTGGCCATGCGAGGGTAGGCCAGGGTGCAGCCCGAGGCACGCAGCGCCGCGACGATGGCGCTGGGATCGAGCTCGGAGCGCATGGGGCTGTAGACGGCCACAATGCCAGCTCTAGGCAGTTTCGGTAGCGCCAGCGCGCAGGCCGCAGCCGACTTCAGCGCACGCAACTCCGGGCCGAGGCTGTCGCGATGGCCCGTCACGCGCCGACGGAGCTGCTTCTTCTTGCTCACCTGCTCGCTTGCCTTGATAGCGCCGGGCAACATGGCCTAGGCCTGGGCCTCGCGCTCGAGGGTGTCGAGGATGCGCTGCGATCGTTCGCGAACTTCACGGCGCAATTCCTTGTGCTCGGCCTGCAGTTGAAAAAGCTCGTCGGTAATGCTGAGCGCGGCCATCATGATGAGGACCTGCGTGCTCATGCCCTTGCCAGAGACCTTGCTCTCGGCAATTTTTTCCTCCAGGCGCGCTGCCAACTCCCGGACGTACTTGGGCTTGGCATCGGTACGCACCGAGAAATCAACGCCCGCAATGGACACGCGCACAGACCGGCTCACAGGCGCATGATAACCGGCCGGACGGCCTACGCAAATCAGCTGGCCCGCACAGAAGCCAGTAGATCGGGGCGACTGGATTCCATGAAGCGAGCCAGGCTCTGGCGGCTGCGCCAGGACAGATCGGTGAAGCGGATCCCCATGCCAGAGCTGCCCGGCCGCATGTCGACCCGGACAACTCGGCCGGCGATGGCGATGGGTTTGGGCTCGCTGGGCAGATGCAGGGAAATGGCCACCATGCTGCCAGGGTCATCGAGAAATTGGGCCGCCAGGAAGAGGCCCGTACGGCTGAGGTTGGTGACAGGCGTGCTCATGTCCATGGACGAGGAGTCGTAGTGCGCGTGGAGAACCACCTCGTGGCGGCTTGCCAGACGCCGCTCATTGCTCAGGCTGTGCATGCCCCGCTAGCCTAGCCTGAAGCCGATTTTGAGATCAACGACCACGAGCTTGGCGATCGCCGGCCGATTCGGATCCACCCGGACGCGCGGCCAAGGCCGCCAGGCCATGGATCGGCTCGTCCAGTCTGAGTTGAATATTGCTGCACTAAGTGACTTGATTTTGCAGATCTGAGTCGGCATAGTCCCGCCACTCAAAAGGGTCTATAGCTCAGCCCGGTAGAGCACCGGACTTTTAATCCGATGGTCGAAGGTTCGAATCCTTCTGGACCCACCACCCGAGTTCTCACGAACTCGGGCCTTTTGAAAACTGAAGACCCGACCCCATCGTCTAGTTGGCCTAGGACACTGGCCTTTCACGCCGGCGACACGGGTTCGAATCCCGTTGGGGTCGCTTTGAATTCCCGTTTTAACTCATGTAGTTAAGACGGGTTTTCTCTTTTCGGAGCCGCTTCGTGCAACGTCGTCTGGCTCGTGGCCGTCGTCTTCGGTCCACGGCTGCGAGAGCAGGGCGATTGCTGACGCCTTGGCCCCTTTCGTCAGGTGCATGTACTTCATGGTCGTCGAGAGCCTATTGTGCCCGGCCAGCTCTTGGATCGTCTTCGCCGGGCCCCGCATGGCCAGGTGGGTGCAGAAGCTATGTCGCAAGGGGTGCCATTGCCGCTCGCCGACCTCGGCTTTCCGGCACAGGCGCGGGAGGTTCCACCGCATCTCTTCGTGCGACAGGTACCCGCCGTCGGCACCAGGCAGCAGCCACTTGCCGCCTCCGGACGAAATCCACTGTCTCGCGGCCCACTACCACTTCTATGCCATCCGTGGATGGTATCGACACTTTGACCAGGTCAATGACAATAAAAATGAGACAGCGCGAGGGCGGCGCTGAACGCAGTCCTTGAGATGCGCTAACACGGCGAGTTGCGGACTCCCCGTTCGCTTCAGCAGAGGCTAGGCGTTTGCGGTTTGCTCGTTTGCCGTGCTGCGAGCGATGCAATGCTCGTTGAGCAGTGCGCCGGCCGCCCTGGGAATGGTGCCGAGTCCGTAGAGGTAGAAGGCGAGCAAGGGCTGCTGCAGGACCATCATGGTGGCGAGGGCGAAGATGAACGTGCCGCGCTTGAGCAGCAGGCTGATGACGTCGCAGATGACGCCGGCAATGCCTTGAGGTTGGCGGGGGCGCACCATGTCGGGGATGGCGAGCAAATCGCCAGTGCCCCGACCGACGCCCCATAGCGGAGTGCATCTCGGGGCGTCAGCGAGCCAAGCCTTCGTCAGTATTCTGTGCCCGCAAGTGCATCGAGGTCCCGCTCTGTGAGTCTGTAGAAAAGGGTATCGGACTCCCTGTCTAGCGCCGGTTCATGGCCAGCGTCATCCAAGAGCAGAGCCGCTTTCGCTTCGTCCGTGCCAAGCAAGCCAGCCACCTCCTCGGAGCTCAGCGTCCGTCGCTCCTCTTGGTCAGGATTCGGGCAATTGAATATGGTGCACTTCTCTTCTTTCTTCGGGCAGAAGAAGCACATCGGTTCGCCGTCTTCACCGTCACAGGCTCCCAATACGGTCGTCGACGCGAGCATCGCTAAGAAGAGCAGGTATTTCATACGTCCTGCTTCAGCAACCACTGTGCCATCCACCTGAGCTCAAGCAACTCGTGGAGATAGGGAACACTGCTCGCTGACACGTGTTGATTTCGTAGAAATAGTGTTGGGTCTTCACCAGGAGCTGTTTTTGCCACTACCAGCATCGCCTACGAAGGTGGCTTTCGCTCGAGTTCTCGGTATCGCGAACGCAATCCAATGCCGACATCATGTTGGGGCATTCAGCCGCGTTTCATTTGGCGGAGAGCGATTTTGCCAGACGCACTAGTGATGAAGTGAGAGTTCAGTTCGAGAGACTACGCGCCACTGGGGCCATCAGCCTCGACGGGAAAATTGAACGGACAGGCGAACGCCCGGCTCATGCCTACGCGCGCGCCTCGGGGCTAGCGGCTGCCCCATGGCGGCGACGAGCAGCTAGCTGTCCGCCTCGACCACCTCGAGCGTAGCCGTGTACATCGAAGCCTTCTTGCCTGTGATGACTACCGCCTCAAGCCTGACTAGGTATCCGCCAAGCTCGATGGTGGTGCCTGGTTGATTGACCGGCTTGTGAAGCACAAATTCGTTCTTTGTCGCTTCGGTATTCGACGACATGGCCAACAAGGTCACGGCGAAACTCCCGTCGCCTCGCCGCTCGGTAATCTGATGGCGAAGAATCAAGGAACCAACTCGGGCGACACGAGCAGCTCTGCTCAGCACAAACGACTGGCCGCTTTCAAAGTCTCGGAGGAGCATGGAGTTGATGCCTCGTGACACTCGTTGAGCCATGAGCACTCCCCAGATCACGGCTAGACTTCCCAGGCCCGCGAAGATTGCCATGGTCCAATGGATCCAAGCGCTGCGTACCAGCAAGGCGCGCAGGAGGAGAGCCGTGCTTGTTAGGCCGATGCCACCGAATAGAAGCAGCGCAGATCGCTGATCGCGTGACAGCCACGCCAGTCGGAACGCGCATGCGCCTATCACGACCACGAGGACGGGGACGATTACCTGGACCATCTGCATGGAGACTATCTTGTCCTGATGCGAACGCAGAGGTGCAGGCGCGTGCGCTTCCCCGCCGCCACTACTCGGCAGCCGGTTCCCAAAGCTCGACCTTGTTGCCCTCGGGATCCATGACCCAGGCGAACTTGCCGTTGAATTCTTCTTTGGGGCCGTCGACGATCGTGACCTCGGCGGCCCGTAGCTGCGCAAGTAGTCCATCGAGGTCGTCGACGCGGTAGTTGATCATCAGGTGTGAGGTGCTGGGCGCGAACCAATCGCCCCCTGCCTCGGCAAGGTGCCACACGGTTAGGCCCTCGCCTTTTTGTGCGCTCTGGTCGGCCTTCCAATCGAAGATCACGCCGCCCCATTCTTCCAAGTTGAAACCGAGGCGCTCGACGTACCAGGCGGCAAGCGCTTTCGGATCCTTGGCTTTGAAGAAGACTCCACCGATTCCTGTGACTTTGGCCATTGTGGGCGCAGCGTAGCATTTCGCGCAAAGAGTCCGACCAAGAGGAGGGCGCAATAGCAGCCCTGTGCCCGTGAAGCACACAGGCGGGCCAACGACCCCTATGTCTGACCCCAGCAGATTCTCTGCACAGTCGCCCGAACTTCTCCGCAGCTCGTAAGTGTCGTGGATTTGAGGCCTCGTGGCTGGCCTTGGCGTGTCGCGAGATTGGCTATCGGGTGGCGCAGGGTTGGCTCAAGTTGGCTCGCCCTGTGCTTAGGATGCAATGGCTCGATCCGCTTTTGCGTCGGCTCTCGCCTGCGTGACACGCATCGTCTCAAAGCTTCGACCTCTCTCGCCTAGGACCTCCCTCACTGATGCCTCCCTCGTCGTACCGATTCGTCTGCGTGTGTTTGCTGTGGCTCTTTGCTGCTTGCAAGGGTGGTGGCGGCTCCTCTTCGACCTGTTCCGAGGAGGGCTGCGACGTCGCCGACGCCAGCTCCGATGTGCCCGAGTGCGTGCCTACCTGCACGGGCACCTGTGGCTCGGATGGCTGCGGCGGCTCGTGTGGGAGCTGCGGTGGATCAAGCGTGTGTAACGATGGCAGCTGCTGCCAGCCCGCAAGCTGCCAGGCGCTCGACGCGCAGTGCGGGCAAGTGAGCGCTGGTTGCGGCATGACCATCAACTGCGGCAGCTGCGACCAGGGCGGGCAGTGCTCGAACCATCAGTGTCTCTACGGCTGTGGCGATGGGGTCCTGGTCGAGGGCGAGCAGTGCGACGATGGCAATCAAGAGGGCGGAGACGGCTGCGAGGCCGACTGCAGCTTCAGCTGCGAGGCCGATGCCGACTGCGTCGATGGCGACATCTGTTCTATCGAGACCTGCAACCCGGTTACTCACCGCTGTGACTCGGCCAGCCTCGCTGAGGGCAGTGCATGCGGTGCTGGCAGCTGCTCGGCCGGGCAATGTCTGCTCTCGTGTGCTTCGAGTGTTGTCGATGGTGGCGGCGCCATTGCCTTGCCCTCTCGTCAGACTGACTTCGGGCAGACGCAGGTGGTGCTCGGCCAACCGGGTCAGCCAGACCTCGTTCTCTACGCCGACCGGCGGCTCTTGCACCTTGGTCACGATAACAGCATGGACACACCGACGCCCCTGGACTTCAATCCACTGCAAACCAACGGTCCGGTCTATGGTGGCGGTTCGAGCCTGATACGCGCGGGTTCGAGCTACTACCTGGCCTTTTGCACCGAGTCCTCCAATAGCAGTAACGTGCAGCGCTACGCTGAGCTCGTCGACGGTGCACTGGTCAACGAGCTCGTGGTCGGTGCGACCTCAAGTGCCGTTAGTGGCGGCGGCAACTCCTGCTTTGGCGTCGCCGCCGACGGCTACTTTGCCGACAATCAGCTCCTCTTCCGCGCGGGCGGCATCGTCGGATCCTTTCAATACCGCCTGGCACCGGGCAATCAGGTGGCCGCCCACGTCAACAACAGCGATAGAGAGTACTGGGGCGCATCGAGTCCGAAGTTCAAATTTGAATCGAGTCAGCTCAAGATCGGAACGGGCGGAGTCGTCTACGCTGCCTTCGATGCCGAGGGCTCTCCGTTGACGGGCCTTGGCAATGCGCCCGGCATCGTCAGACGCAGCGTTGACCGAAGTCTCATGGTCTATCAGCACGCTCAAGAGCTGGTCGCGATGGTTCTCTCCAGCACGGGCGGCTTCGGCGCCTACCGCGTCATCGAGGGCGCTGTCGGGCCCTTCGACTTTATGCAGGTCCTGCCCCATCACCAGGGCGAGTTCCCACTGCTCTGGCTTCACGAGGGAATGCTTCACATGGCGCTCACCAGCCCGGGCGGCATCAGCCCAGTGGTGGTGCCGATCAACTTGACCCCCGAAGGTGGCGTGACCCATTTCGATGCTGACGCCGATGCCGATGGCATCAGCATCGTTTGGGATACCGCCGCAGGCCCCTTCTACCAGCATTTGAGCTGGTGCGACTAGGTAGACGCACTCGATCCGAGTTCCGAGCTGCGCGCTTACGCACTCAAATGATGCGATGACAGACTGACGTCATAGCGATCTTTGGCGATCGTCGTGACCATGGCGGCGAAGTGCGGATGATCGCGCAAGATGCGCGAGAAGCTGGTGCGCTCAAGCACGAAGAGGTCGCAGGAGGTCCGGGCCTTGATGGTCGCGGTGCGCGGGACAGCGATCAAGAGGCCAATTTCGCCGAAGCAATCGCCGTCCTTGAGAGTCCGCACGATGGTGCCCTGGTCGTCGAGCACATCCACTTCGCCGTGGCAGATGACGTACATCTCGCTGCCCACCTCGCCCTGGGTGATGATGGTATCGCCGGCCTCGGCAATGGTCGAGCGCAAGGCCATAATGACGGTGTTGAGCAGAAGTGGCGCTGCTCCTTTGAAGAGGGGTGATTTCTCGAGCACCTCAGGAGTTACCACTTCGAACCAGCGCCTGCCGTCCCTGGCCAGCAGTTGACTGGCCGCCTTGGGGCCCCAGGAGCCGCGTGCGTAGTTGGGGAAGTTTGGTTCCGGGGTCGACTGCCAGTAGTCGAGCAATGGTTGCGCGACCTGCCAGGCGGCTTCGACCAGATCGCCACGCGAGAACAGAGTGCTGTCGGCGTGCGTGCAGGAATAGATCATGACCTCATAGCCTGTGTAGCGTGATGCTTTGAACGCATCGCCATAGTCAAAGCGCATGTCGACAGTCTGCAGGTTGAGCCTCGGGCCGGGTATCTTGGCCTGAAAGCGCAGCTCGATGCCCTGGTCGGGTTGGATGTGAAAGACCAGCCGATTGGACTCGAGGGCGTCGATGCCTGTGCCTTCAAACATGGCCTGTGGTGGGCGCTTGAACTCGACGATGATTTCCGTGCCGCGCTTCCACAGCGCTTTGCCGGAGCGTAGGTAGATGGGCACGCCCTCCCATCGCCAGTTGTCGATCTGCAGTTTCGCGGCGGCGAAGGTCTCGGTGCTGGAATCCGGGGCGACGTTGTCTTCCTGGCGATAGCCGGGTTTGATCACGTCGCCATCGTCGTTCACGGCAGGCCCGTATTGCCCGCGCACGACGTTCCGTTTGACTTCCTCCTCGGTGTAGACGCGCACCGATTGCAAGAGCTTGGCCTTCTCGTTGCGGATGGCATCGGGGGCGAAGGAGCTAGGCGGCTCCATGCACAAGTAGGCCAGCATCTGGAACATGTGGTTCTGCATCATGTCGCGCAAGACGCCAGAGCTGTCGTAGTAGCCGCCGCGTCCCTGCACATCCACCGATTCGCAGACGTTGAATTGAATGTTATCGATGTGGTGGTTGTTCCACAGCGGCTCGAACATGCCGTTGGAGAAGCGGAAGGACAGAAGGTTCTGCACGGTCTCCTTACCGAGGTAGTGGTCCACCCGGTAGATTTGCTCCTCCTCCCAGTATTGGCGGATCTCGGTGTTGAGCGCGCGAGCCGACGCCAGGTCGGTGCCGAAAGGCTTCTCGACGATGAGGCGCACCCAGCCGGGGGTGTCTTTGAAACCGGCCTTGCTGAGATTCTCGCAGATGGTGCCGAAGAAGCGCGGCGCGGTTGCGAAGTACAAAAGGATGTTGCCGCCAGCCTGGTACTTCTTGTCGAGCTCGGTGACGGTCTGCTTCAAGCGCTTGAAGTGCTCCACATCGTCGAAGCTGCCCGACTGGAAGTCGATGCGCTCGACCAGCGAGTCCCACACGCCTTGATCAAACTCTGGGCGGGTGTGATAGCTCTTGATGCCGTCGGTCTCGCCGCTCAACTTCTCGCGAAATTGCGCGCCGTCCATCTGCCGCGTGGCGGTGCCCAACACGGCGAAGTTATCCGACAAGAGGTTGTCACAAGCCAGGTTGTAGATGGCGGGAATCAACAGGCGCTTGGTGAGGTCGCCGGAGGCGCCAAAGATGACCATCACGCACGGTTCGCTGGGAATGTTGATGCGCGCCGAAGCGAGACCGGAAGAACTGAACACTTTTGCGCTTGTCGACATGATAACTACCTTGTGGTTGGGGTACAAAACGGACTGGAAGCGGCCCGCGGCGGGGAGTGTACGGCACAGACCTGCGGCCCTGCACCCTCGGGCGCAACATGCTTTCGAGAAAGGCGCGCGGGAACAAGGCGTGCGAGCAGTCCTCATGCACATCTGGCTCTTTGCGCGATATTACCCAACCCCGTGGGACGCAAGGCGTGCACTGCAGAGAGTGCTCGAGTTGCGCGCTCAAGCTCCTCGTTCTGGGGCCTGGGGTGCTGCGCCTCGATCTGGCGGCACTGGCAGCTAAGAGTTTGTCTTAGTGCTGGGGACGGCCGCCTAGGTTTGAGAGGAAAGCGAGCGAGAAGCGTAGGTAAAGTCAGGCTTCGGCCGTAGGATGGAGGCAACGCGCTGATGGCAACGCACTTGAAAGGATATGGCGATGGCTAGCTGGCTGAGCTCTCACGGAATCGTGCTGGGAGTCGAGGCCGTGGACGTGCCCTCGGCCATTCGCGCTGCCATTCCTTCGCTGGTCAAGCAAAGCGGCTTGGACGAGAAGGCCGTCGACGAGGCGCTCTTGCACTCGGCTCGCGAGACCGATGCAGCCATTGGGCTGGGCATTGCCGTTCCGCACGCAGCGATAGCGGGACTAAGGCGGCCGGTCGTGGTCCTGGTGCGCCTTTCCAATCCCATCGACGCCGGCGCGATGGATCGCATGGCCGTGGACCTGCTTTTTGTGACGCTCTTTCCGGCCGACGACCCAGCCGGGCATCTGGCCTTTCTCGCGCACCTGGCCCACCTTGCTCACAGCCGAGTGTTTCGCGAAGGGCTGCGCAACGCCGCCGTACCAGGCGAGATTCTTGCGCTCCTCGAAGCGGCAGAGCTTCGTCATGCCGGCAGCGCGGGCGGGCTCACCCCCGAGCCGGATGAGAGCAGCTTCCTGGCGGTCATTTCCCTCGCTGGTGAGAAGGCGGTGGACGCCGCCCTCGTCGGCCTCTTGGATGCGGGATTTGCCGACGCCGCGATCATCGACGCGCAAAACGCCAGCGAGGCGGCCAGCCGCGAGGTGCCTCTCTTTACCGCCTTTCAGGACATCTTCGGCGATCCGGGTGGGCGCCGCGTGATCCTCGCCCTTGTCAGCGACGATCAGCGTGAGCAGCTCACGCACATCGTGCGGCGCGCCTGCGAGGAATGGCAGGCTGTGAGTGGCGAGATTAGCTTCGTACCGGTGGCGTCCCGATGGCAGTGGAAACGAGTCACCAACCCGGTGTGGCTCTAAACAGCGCGAGCGAGAGTGAATCATGTCGAGCGCTAGCCTCATCGCCGCCCTGGTGCTACTGCTCGCTCTTAGCTTCTGGGCGCCGCTAGGAAAAGTTCGCAAGGCCCTCGGACTGAGCCACCTGATGGCCACTGGGCACGCATTCTTGCTGCTTGGTTTTGTCGTTGGGCTTGCCTTTGGTGTCGAGCACAAAGCACCTGTGGCGCAAGATCTGGGCCCCATTGTAGCTTTCGTCGCTGGCTGGGTAGGCTTTGCTACTGGCATGCGCTTTGACTTGCGAGTGCTGAAGCCGGTGCCCGCCCAGGCCTTTGCCATTGCCCTCATGCCCGCTCTCGGATCGGCTGGGGCGGTGGGTGCGCTTGCATGGCTGCTGGTGTCGGGGCATGGGCTTGGTCCCCACGAGGCGCCTGCCGCTGCCATGGTGTTGGCGGCTGCCGCGGCCTCGAGCGGGCCCACGCTGGCTGCCGCGATGCGCGCTCGTCGTGTCGGTCGCGTTCCGGCCGCCAGGGCAACGCTGCGCATGGTCGAGTTTGCGGCCGGCATTGGCGACGTGCTGGTGGTGCTCCTGGCTATGCTGGCTTTTGCTCTCTTTGCGCCGACCGCCAAGGCCATCCATCCCGCTTTTGCCATCGCGATCGGGATGGGCGGTGCAGTGGTGCTCGGTGGTGCGACCTGGCTCTTTCTTTCTGGCCCCGCAAGCGATGACGAGAGGCTCTTGCTCGGCCTTGGCATGCTCGCACTCGTGGCCGGCTTTGCCGCATGGTTCTATCTCTCGCCAGCGGCAACCGCGGCGATGGTCGCCTTCGTGGTTGCCAATCTGCCCGGCGACCGGGCCTCGCTGTTGATAAAGGCGGTTCGCCGTGTCGAACGTCCAGCAGCGGTCATCTTGATGGCGGTCATAGGCTTCCACTGCGCCGGGCCCGTGACCTGGCACCTGGCGCCGCTCTTGCTGGCTATGACCCTCCTGCGGGCCCTTGCCAAAGAGCTTGCTAGTCGCCGGCGTGTAGGGAAAATTCCGAAGGCGCCCGGCCTGCAGACCAATTCTGCTTGGTCAGTGGGACTCGTGCCGCAAGGCATCCTCGGTTTGATGGTCACTCTCAGCTTCTTTCACGTGTGGCAAGATCCGCTGGCACGAAGTGTCCTCGCGGCAGTGGCAGGCGCGAGTCTCATCAACGAGCTCGCTGCTCCTCGCTTGCTCTTGCGGGCCATGCGTGCACTCGGTCAAACAGACACGAGAGGCCGATGAACGCACGCCAACTCATCTGGTCGCGGCTCTTGCCCTTTGCGGCGTGCGTCGCGACCCTTGCCTTCGCTCGCTGGAGCGGTTTTGGCGTGGCCGGCGTCGGTCCGCAGAGCATGACCATTGCGCTAGGGTTTATTCTCATAGCGGCCTTCCTGGGCGGCGCCTGGGCCGAAAACACGGGGCTGCCCCGCATCACGGGCTTCCTCTTGGTTGGCCTGGTCTGTGGGCCGTATGTGAGTGGTCTCTTGTCCCAAGACATGCTCAAGGCAGGGAAGGCGGTCGAGGGCGTTGCTGTCGCGCTGATCGCCTTGACAGCGGGCGGCGAGATCCGACTGTCCTGGTTGCGGCGCTATGCGGGACGTCTGGCCATCATAACCGGCACGCAGATTCTCGTGGTTGCCACGCTGGTTGGCGCGGTCGTGTTCTTCGGGCGCAGTCTCTTTCCCTTCATGCCAGGTGACACGGTAGAGGCTGTAGTCATCGCGGTGGTGGTAGCGACGATCGCGATCTCCAACTCACCGACGGTCACCATCGCGGTCATTTCCGACAACAAGGCGCAAGGGCCGCTGAGCCAGACGGTTCTAGGCATCGTCGTCGTGGTCGACGTGTGCGTCATCGTTCTCTTTGCGGTGGCGCTAGCGCTTGCCAAGGAAGTGTTGGGCACGGGTTCGGGCACATCTCTTGGCCTCACCTTGGCTCACCATCTGGGCGGATCGGTGCTGGTCGGAATCGCTTTTGGCATCGGCACC
>JAHEAK010000038.1:11704-15287 GCA_024642805.1 Kofleriaceae bacterium
GGCACCTCCGCGTTCCTGCGCTTTGTCGCGCGCGACACCGCCGTCTTCATCCTTGCGCTGTGTTTTGCCATGGCACAGGCGGCGAGCGCGCTCGGGTTGGAGACCTTGCTCATCGCGCTCACGGCCGGATTGTGGGTCGAGAACACCGATTCGGCGCGGGCGACGCCGCTTATGCGGAGCATTGCCCAGATTTCTATGCCGGTGTACGCGCTCTTCTTTGCGGCAGCCGGTGCCAAGGTAAATCTGCAGGCGCTGTCAACGATGTGGCCTCTTGCGCTGCTCCTGTCGGCGACTCGTGCCCTGGCCATTTGGCTTGGCGCGGCGCTCGGGTGTCGCGTCGCTAAGGTTGAGGACGTGATTGCGCGCTACGCATGGTTTGGCCTCATCAGTCAGGCGGGCGTGACGCTGGCGCTCGTTGCGATCTTGCAAAGCACCTTCCCCGAGTGGGGCGATGCGCTGCAGGTGCTGATCGTGGCCATGATTGCCCTGCATGAGATCGTCGGCCCTATCGGCTTTCAGTACGCGCTGGGCAAGGCAGGCGAGGTCGGCAAAGGGCAGCGCCACTAGCGGTTCCACTAGCGGCGCCAGCATCCACGACGCCGGGTCCTCAAGAACAGCGCCCTTCGGCCCGGAAAGACGCCGCTAGTTCTTGCTGTCGTAGTAGAACTTCTCGTGGACGACGCGGCCGTTCTTCCAGTGGCGATGCGCCACCTCTTCCATGTCGACGCGTTTGCCGTCCTTGAAGCTGATGTCCCACTTCCACTCGCTGAAGCTGTCATCGCCCTCGCAGACCGAGGACACGAGCTTGACGCTGTGTATCTTGTCTACCGAGTCGAAAAATTTCTTCTCGAACTCGCGATTGGCGGCTTTGCCCTTGCGAGTGCCCGAGCGTGGCTCTTCCATCGTGACGTTGTCGTCGTAGAAGCTCTCGAATGCTTCCATGCCCTTGCCATTGATGATCATCGCATTGAGCTTTTCTTCTTGTACTTTGGTCTTGGTTTCCATGGGGTCCTCCGGTGTAGCCCTGTGCAGGTGCAGGGCTCGTGCCGCCGGAAGAGGCGCCCGGGCCTAGGCTTGTCGGTGTTGTTCCCGACCGCGTTTCGTGCAGGTGAGCCGCAGTACCCGTACTCGGGTGAATTTCCCCAACCCTCGTCATCGCGTGCCTTCGTTCCGTCACGAAAGGGAGTCAGTCACTTGGCGAAGCTAGAAATTCCGCTGTGCCCGCAAGATGCCGCAAAACACCATATTGCAGAGCGTTAGCGGCCATAGATTGGGCCTCCGACGATTAGATTCGCAGTGTCTGTTTGGGTAGCGTAGCCACCGCCATCAAGCTGATGGCATGACCCAAGGAGATACCATGAAACGATTTGGAATTACGCTTGGAGCGGCTTGTCTCGCGCTCTCGATGATGTCCTGTAAAAAAGACGACAAGGCCAAAGGCGAAGAGCCGCCGCCACAGGCAAAGGTGACAGAGCCCGTCGCCAAGCCCGTTAAAGAGGAGCCAAAGCAACTGACCGGCGCTGACTACGCCAAGAAGATGCAAGAGGGCTGGGCTGCCTTCAACTCGGGCGACATGGACGCCTTCGCCGCGCATTACGCTGACGACGCTACCTTCGAGATCGTTGATAGCGGCCAGCCCATTGCCCAAGGCCGCGACGCCGTTCTGGCTGCCATCGGCGGCTTCCGCACCGCTTTCCCCGACATTCACGCTGAGCAGGCTCTCTTCTTGGTGTCTGGCAACAAGGTCGTCACCGTCGACCTGATGACGGGAACCAACAAAGGTGAGCTCATGGGTATGCCCGCCACTGACAAGCCCATCGGTTTGCTCATTGCACACCAATTCGAACTAAACGCCGAAGGCCAAGTTCAAAAAGAGGTCGCTACCTTTGATATGGGTACGCTGATGGGACAGCTCGGCGTCAACAAGATGCCGCATCGCGCGCTGATGACGGCTACCGGCAAGAACGCTGAGCCCATTGTCGCGACTGACGACGACAAGGAGCAGGCAAATCTCGCTTCGGTAGAGACGGCTGACGCCATGGTCAACGAGCGCAAGATGGACGAGTTCTTCGGCTTCATCGCCGACGATGTCGTGATGAGCGATCAGTCGATGCCAGCCGACATAGTGGGCTTGCCCGCCGTGAAAGGCATGTTCGAGGGCTACATGAAGGCCTTCAGCGACATGAAGATGGCGCCTCAATGGAGCATGGCAGCTGGTGACTACGTGGTTCGGGTCGGCCTCATGGCCGGTACCAACGACGGCGCTATGCCAATGATGGGTCTGAAGAAGGCAACCAACAAGCCCGTCAAGATGACGATGCTCGAGGTCATGCACATTGCCGACGGCAAGTTGACGCAGAACTGGTCCTTCGCCAACAGTATGGCGATGGCCATGCAGCTCGGATTGATGGAAGCACCCGCTAGTAAGTAGTCACTAGCGACTACGAGGGAAGTGGACGGCTTGCTGCACGGCAGGCCGTTCGCCGTTTCGGGCAAGAGGGCACGCTCACTGTGGTCCGGCTAGCTCTCGTGGCTCAGACTGCGGATTGAGCCATCGGGGGCAAATTTGACAGCCAGGAGCTGGTCGCTGTGCTCTCTTCCGAAGGAAAAGTCGACAACGAGCTGAAAGCCGATATCCGTGGCTGCGTGAATGGCCACGCCGCAGAGCTCGAGTGCCGCGACGAAGGCCGCATTGCTGGGATTCGCACGGACTGTCGCCGGTAAAGAGTCAGGGACTTCCTCGAGGTGAAACTCGAAGAAGTCACGCCGAATGCTTTCGTCACTGTCGGCGCGCTCTGCGATGGCGGCTCGACCCTGCCTTCGAAGCTCGGCAAGGTCTTTCAGAAGCCTCGCTGCCTCTTGCAGCTGCGGGTCCGTGATGGCTGCATCAATATAGAGCGTCATCGGAAGGGTTGCGCCCCCAAGCTCGATGTCGCCGGACCAGTATCCTGCATCGGACTCGATAGGTAGAGGGGGAAAGTGCTCGCTCTTGAACGTGCGCATCTGGGCTTGTGACGACCTTAGGTCAGGGCTGCCTCCGGGGCAATGCCACGAGCCTTAGCTGTGCGCTCGCCGGGTGGGAATATCGGTAGGGCGTGCAGGGAGCCCAGGTACCGACAAGACGTACAGCCCCTTCAACCTTGAAGGTCGATGACGATCGATCTGTGCCGGCTCGTGCTAGATGCGAGGCTTGGCGCTTCTCTCACCCTTGCTTGGGCTCTACAATGACGCCGTGAACAAGCGGTATCCTGAAACTTCACCCCTGCACGCATTTACCGACGCCCAGATCGACGCCGTGTTTGCCGCGGGCAAGCAGCGCAACTGCAAGCCTGGCGAGATCATCGTCACCGAAGGAGAGTCTGGAGAGTCGATGTTCTTCTTGCTGGAAGGCAACGCTGAAGCGCAACTCCTCGATGGCAAGAAGGTGCGCCAATACGGTCCTGGAGCCTATTTCGGAGAACTCTCGTGGATCAACGCTGGTCACAAGCGAAGCGCGACGATCGTGGCTACCACTGCGGTCCACTTGCAGGAGCTCGATCAGAGCAGCATCCAGAAGCTCATCGAGGGACAACCGCACGTGGTG
>JAHEAK010000038.1:15297-15998 GCA_024642805.1 Kofleriaceae bacterium
CCGCAACCTCGACATCACTCGCAATCGCCTGAGCAAAGAAGAAGAGACCGCTCGTCGCGACGCACTCACTGGCCTGTTCAACCGCCGCTGTCTGGACTCTGAGCTGCCCGTGTTCCTCGAGCGTGCCCAGGCCATTGGCAGTAATCTGGCATTGATCGCTATGGATCTGGATCACTTCAAGCCGGTCAACGATACCCTAGGCCATGCCGCTGGAGATGCCGTGCTGCGGGGGGTGGGCGATGCCCTCCGCGACAATCTTCGCAAGTCGGACCTGCCATGTCGTACCGGCGGCGATGAGTTCGTCTTCCTCATTGTCGACGCGCCAGAAGATATTGCGAAGAAACGCGCAGAAGAGGTTCGAATGGCGATCGGAACGATGCCTCATCCAGGCAACGACGAGGGCTTTCGCTGCACGGCAACCCTGGGTGGCACCTTCTATCGCCCCGGTGACACGCCCGAAATCTTGATGCAGCGTGCCGATGAGGCCTTGTATAAGGCCAAGCGCGCCGGTCGGAATCAGCTCGGCTGGGATTGAAGCGCGCACAAGAGCCCTTGTTGATCCGGTTCTGGGCGACTTCGGTACATTCGTCACAAGCGACTGCCAGTCCGAAATGGAGCAGCGTCCGAGGTCGCGCCTGGACATCGGGGGTAGGTGAAGGTGCGGTTTCGGAGTGCTCGCTTTATGAACGACACATGGGATG
>JAHEAK010000542.1 GCA_024642805.1 Kofleriaceae bacterium
CCACGAAGGCAGGCGAGGCAGGTGGATTCTCCTAGTTTCGGTCTCTTAGCCCCCCGATCCCAGGGGCTCCAGCCTGGCACCCGCATTGCTGTATCTGAGGGGACTCGCCCCGCGCGAGAGCCTGGAGACCGCCTGTGCCTACCCCGAACCACACCGTTCCGACCACTCTGATTGTGAGCGCCCTGCTCGCATTCGCCCTGGCTATCCTGACCACCGCCTGCAGTGGCGGCGGTCCGACCATCGACCCCCTCGAAGGCAGAGTGGCGGCCGTTGGCAGCGAACTGGTCATCGAGATTCGTGCATCCAACAAGAGCGGCTCCGACATCAACTTCTCCTACGACAGCAACGCCACCATCGACTCCGCTCGAGGCGGATTGGCCCAACGCCCAGGCGGTAGCGCCGTCTTCACCTGGACTCCCTCCGCACAAGACATCGGCACCTGGACCTTCGACTTCCACGCCAACGATGACTCCGGTGAGAGCACGGAGAGCATCACCGTCGAAGTTCGCTCGGCTGTCGGCCTCGACACCTTGCCTGTCTTTCGCCGCCCACTGGGCGCCGGCACCGCCATCGACGCCTCCAGTGATGAGTGCGTCGAGATCGAAGTTCTCATCGAAGACCAAGACTCTCTGAAGGTCGAGCTCTCGCAGCAGGAACCCATCATCGAAGGCGCTGAGCTGGTGCAGGAGCAAGATTTGAGCGGCTTTTGGCGCTGGTGCCCGACGGCCGCCCAAAAGAGCGCCCAGGACCGCTACATGCTGACCATTGGCGCCGACGACGGCGAGAACATCCTGGCCCTCAAGCACTATCAAATCATTTTGCGCGAGCCGACGCCCACCAGCTGCCCTGGTGCTGAGCCCGAGATTCGCCACACCGCCAACAACCTCGAGAGCACCAACGGCATCGACATCATCGCCAACGTCAGCGACGACCAGGGCATCAAGGGTGCCGTCAACCTGTACTACAGCGACGCGCGCCCGAGCGATCCACCGGATCTGAGCCGCATGACCATGGCTCCCATGGAGCTTGTGAGTGGCACCGTGCAGGCCGGCACCTGGGCCGTGACCCTTCCCAATCCAATCGCCGACGCGCCGAGCGGTACGCAAGCGCAGCTCTTCTATGCCCTGGTAGCCGATGACAACGACGACAAGGGTGGCAAGTGCGATCACAGCAGCACCCGCAGCTTCGAGATGCTGGTTAGCAACCCGGGCGGCAACGGCGGCCTCGGTTTGTGCGAGTCTTGCTCGAGCGATCGCCAGTGCGGCGGGGAGAACGACCTCTGCCTGCCTGTCGGAGCCGAGGCCGAGAAGTTCTGCTTCAGCGCATGCGAGAACGACTCTGACTGTCCTGGCGGCTACAGCTGCTCGGTAGATGCCCTCAACTCGCCAGAAGGCGCCAGCGCCCGACAGTGCATCCCCGACGATCAGAGCTGTTCTGGGATCGCCTGCGACGACGACGCCTTCGAGCAAAACGACGGCAAGAGCCAGAGCAAGGCCATCGAGCCCGGCACCATCAACGACCTGCGCATGTGTCCATTCAAGATCTATGCGGCAGACGAAGACTGGTTCGAGATCACGATTGCCGAGGACTCCGATGTAAACATCAGCATTCAGGGCAGCGAAGATCCCAACCTCGACCTGCGCATGCTCGACGCCGCCGGCAACTTGATCGCGGTCTCCGAAGACTTCGGTTCTCAGGACAACCTCTCGCGTTGTCTCACAGCCGGCACCTACTACGTTCGCGTCTACAGCTACCTCTTCTACAAGAGCTACACCGGCGATGTTCTCAACGACATGGGCAACACCTACAGCCTGAGCTACACGGCAACGCCAGGCCAGTGTAGTGCCGGCGGCACCTGCACCGATGACCCCTTCGAGGACGACGACAACATCTCCAGCGCACGAGTGCCTGACTTTGGTGGGCTCAGCTCCAGCGAGTGGCGCTCCACGGGCAACGCCATCTGCAGTGGCGACCAGGACTGGTTCTACATTTCGGCCTACAACAACCTCAATCACATCTCGGTGAGCCTGACTTTCGACCAGAGCTTCGAGGACGAGGACCTCGACATCCTCATCTACGACGGCGTCGGCGACCTGGTCACGCACTGCATCGAGGGCGACTCCGCGGGCTGCAGCAACAACGGTCAGAGCGGTACATCCAACGAGTACCTCACCTTCCAGCCGCCAGCCAATTGCAGCCTGCCCATCGATTGCCAGGACTGCGCGCCATGCGACTACTACGTAGTGGTCAACGGCTTCGGAGGAGCGGAGAACGACTACGACATCTGCGTCGGCTACGACAGTCAGAACCGCTGCCTGAACTAGGCAGCCGCAGATTGGATGCCTGATCTCGGCGCTCGCTGCGCCGATGGTCACGCTGGGCGTCGGCGCTCGAAGTCGGCGCTCGCTGCGCGCAACGAAAGAAGCGCTGCCTACCCGACGAGAGGCAGACAGCGCTTATTAAGCGGCCTTGTTAAGTTGTTGACCGGCTAGCTAACTCGGAGCCTGAGCCAAAGCCTGCGCGGCCTAGAGAGACAGCTCGACGGCTCCCAAGGGAACCGTGGCGCCCGAAACAATCTCAACGGCTCCAAGATCGGCGGTGACCAAGAGCTCGCCTTCAGGAGAGACTAGACTCACTTCGACCAGATGCTCGCCTTGGGCCAGAGTGTCGACGACCGCGAAGCCACCAAAGCAGCTGGTGCGCTCTCGGATTTCGAGCTCGCCGAGCACAGCGACTTCGACCTCGGCAGCGCCTGCATCGACGCAGCTGAGCAGAACGCCGTCAGAAACAATCGACCACTCCAGACTCAGCTGGCCAGAACCTTCCGAGAGGAGATTCTCCTCACCCAGATCGGTGTCGAGCGCGACACACGCTTGCGTGGCGAGGCAAATGGCAGCGATGGCGAGGGTCTTGAGTTTCATGGAAGCTCCTGCAAGATCCGGAAGGCCGGATATGAAGCAACATCGCAAGTCCCGTTCCAGGAGGCGGGCCTTTTGTTTCCAGAGACTTACCTCACACTCGCGGAGTTTCCCCTGCGTAGCCCCCTCACCACCTCGGGGCGAGCGCTCCCAGGGGATCCGCGGCGTTCTCGACATTGCCCACCAGGGGCTTTATGAACCTGGCAGTGAGCAAAGCCAATCCCGAAAACGCCAGCAAGAACGCCAAAAAGAGCCCCATCAAGCGGGTCGGCATCATCTTCAGTGGCGGCCCTGCGCCAGCGGCCAACGCGGTCATCTCTGCAGCGGCCATCTCCTTTCTGGAGGACGGCCGAGAAGTCCTTGGCTTCTTTCACGGCTACACCAATCTGATGGAGTACGAGCGGGGTGGCCAAGGTCTGCGCGCTGATCTCAACTACCACGTCTTCGAAGAGAAGGATGTTCGCGCGCTGCGGAACAGCCGCGGCATCATCATTGGCACCGCTCGCGCCAACCCAGGCAAGGGCATCAGCTGCCCAGAAGATCTCCTAGACGAGACCAAGACCCGTCGACTTCGCAACGTGTATGAGGCGCTCATCGACAACGGCATTGACGCCCTGATCTCGATCGGCGGCGACGACACGCTCAAGACCGCAAACTTTCTCTACGAGTTCCAAAAGCAGCTGCCCGCCGACGCCAAGCGAGTCAGCATCGTGCACCTGCCCAAGACCATCGACAACGACTACCACGGCATCGACTTCACCTTTGGCTTCTTCACCGCTGTGGACGTCATGGCCAAGGAGCTTCAGAACCTGCGCGCAGACGCCATCGCCACCAGCTCGTACTTCATCGTCGAAACCATGGGTCGCAAGGCCGGCTGGCTCAGCTATGGTGTCGCCATCGCTGGCGAAGCCAACCTGGTGATTGCCCCCGAGGATGTCAGTGGCGCCCTGGCCCGTGAGGAGACCAGCACGAACGAAATGGGCAAAACCCAGACGCGCACCGTGCTCGACCTGGACGCCCTGTGCTCGCGCATCGTCGATCTCATCGTCACTCGCGAGAAGCGCGGCAAGTCCTACGGCACGGTGGTACTTGCAGAAGGCCTGGCCGAGCTGTTGAGCGACAGCCAGCTCGAAGGACTTCCCCGGGACGATCACGGTCACATCTCCCTTGGCCGCATGGATCTCGGCAAGCTCGTCGCGCAGCTGGTCGCCAAGCGCTACGAACAGCGCTGTGGCAAACCCAAGAAGCTGGTCGGCCTGCAGCTAGGCTACGAGAGTCGCTGCGCGCTACCGCAT
>JAHEAK010000543.1 GCA_024642805.1 Kofleriaceae bacterium
GTCCTCGGTGCCTGCGGCCATGGTCGGCGGCAACACCGCCGGCGACACCAGTGATGGCCAGCTCATGCGCTTCGATCTCGATGGCAACGCCACGGTCTTGGTCGATGGCGGCGGCATCTATGGGCGCAGCGTCCTTTCGAGCGATCAAACCCAGGTCTACGCGGCGACCCGTGTGCACACACGCCTCGGCATAACCACGGTGCCACTGGAGGGGGGAAAGGCGCACTTCCTAGAGCTAGCTGCCGACAATGAGAGCGACGAGATCGACGACATTCCACTCGCGCTTGCTCCCTAAATTCCAATCGACAAATCCAATACTCAATTCAGCCGCCCAGACCAGCCGCAAGACCGGCCGCCCCGGGCCAGCGCTGGCCCACGCAAGGAGACACCATGTCAGAATCCGGTATCGAGTCCGTTCTCACGGAGAATCGCAGTTTTGAAGCTCCGGCTGCTTTTGCCAAGGCAGCCCGCGTCAAGAGCCTGGGCGAGTATGAGGCATTGTATCGACGCGCCGATGAGGATCCTGATGGCTATTGGTCCGAGGTCGCAAGCGAGCTGCACTGGCACGCTCCATGGTCCTCGCTTCGCTCTGGTGTCTTTCCCGACTGCACCTGGTTCGATGGCGGCGAAACCAATTTGGCCTTCAACTGTCTGGACGCTCAGATCGCCAAGGGGCTTGGCGACAAGACCGCCATCCTCTTCGAAGGGGAACCGGGTGACCAACAGTCGATAAGCTTCTCGGAGCTGCGTGCCAAGGTGTGTCAGTGCGCCAACGCGCTCCTGGATCTTGGCGTCGCCAAGGGAGACCGGGTCGCCATCTACATGCCCATGATTCCCGAAGCGGCGATTGCCATGCTGGCCTGCGCGCGCATTGGCGCCGTGCACTCGGTGGTCTTTGGCGGTTTCAGCGCGGGTGCGCTTGCCGATCGCATCTTGGATGCGGGTATCGAGACCGTCATCACGGCTGATGGCGGCTGGCGCCGTGGCAGCGTCCTCGAGCTTAAGAAGAACGTCGACGATGCGCTGGTTACGGCTCCCGTCAAGCGCGTGCTCGTCGTCAAGCGCTGCGCCAATCCTGTGTCCTGGCAGGAGGGTCGCGATCACTGGTGGCACGATCGTGTCGACGCAGCCAGTAGCGAGCATCAAGCGCCTGCACTTGAGGCCGAGCATCCGCTCTTCATCCTCTACACCAGTGGCACGACCGGCAAGCCGAAAGGCATCGTGCACACCACGGGTGGCTACATGGTCGGCGCCTATCAAAGCACCAAGCTCGTCTTCGACCTCAAGGACGACGACATCTTTTGGTGTACCGCCGACGTCGGTTGGATTACCGGCCACAGCTACGTGGTTTACGGCGCGCTACTCAATGGCACGACCACGCTGGTCTACGAAGGCGCGCCCAATCATCCACAGCCCGATCGTTTTTGGGAGCTCATCGCAAAGCACAAGGCGACGATTCTCTACACCGCGCCTACCGCGATTCGCGCCTTCATGCGCTGGGGGGATGAGTGGCCCAATAAACACGATCTGAGCAGCCTGCGCTTGCTTGGAACCGTCGGCGAACCCATCAATCCCTCGGCCTGGATGTGGTACCGCGAGGTCATTGGCGGTGAGCGCTGCCCCATCGTCGATACCTGGTGGCAGACCGAGACTGGCTCGATCATGCTCAGCCCACTGCCGGGAGCCATTGCCACCAAGCCCGGATCCTGCACGAGGCCGCTGCCGGGCGTGTCGGCCAAGATCGTCGACAAGCAAGGCGTCGAGTGCGCCGCCAACGTCGGCGGTTTTCTAGTCATCGACAAGCCCTGGCCCTCCATGCTGCGGACCATCAACGGCGATCATGATCGCTTCGTGCAAACCTACTTTGGCGAGATCGAAGGTAAGTACTTTGCCGGCGATGGTGCGCGCCGCGATCCTGATGGCTACTTCTGGGTCATGGGCCGCGTGGACGACGTGATCAACGTCTCGGGGCATCGCCTCTCGACCATGGAGGTCGAGAGCGCACTGGTATCGCATCCCAAGGTGGCGGAGGCCGCCGTCGTCGCCAAGCCAGACGAGCTCAAGGGCCAGGCCATCGTCGCCTTCGTGACCCCGATGAAGGGCGAGAAGGGCAGCTCCGCGCTCTCGGCTGAGCTTCGTCAGCATGTGGTCACGCAGATTGGCGCGCTTGCCCGCCCCGAGGAGATTCACTTTGCCGACGCCTTGCCAAAGACGCGCTCTGGCAAGATCATGCGACGCCTCTTGCGCGATCTGGCCTCCGGCAACACGACGGCAGGCGATGTCTCCACCCTCGAAGATGCCTCCATCTTGACGACACTTGCCGCTCAGTATGGTGACGAGGAATAGCGGAACGCGCCGCTAGCGCCACTCGGGCGTGAAGTGATGAACGGGCGCGAAGAGGGCGCGCCTTGGTGCGCCACCGGGATCGAGGACGCGGCTCTCGATCGGCCAGGAGCCGGTGGGTAGCTGGGAGACGGCGGCCTTGTCTGAGTGGTCGTCGCTGGCAGCGGGTACGGCCTGGGTTGGCTCTACGGCCCGGGTGCTATCGAGCCAATGATCGAGCTTTGCAACGACGATCTCGTGGGAGAGGCGAACGTTTTGCTTGCGGCGATTTCGATGGCCGTTGGTGACGATGGAGAAACAGAGAGTGCGGCCATCGACACTGCTGAGGAAGCCACTCAGCGCGATGACACTGGTCAGCGTTCCCGTCTTGCCGTGCACTTCGCCGACGAGGGTGTGACCCTGCGTGCGGAAGCGGCTGCGCAAGGTGCCGTCAGTCCCGCCGATGGCGAGGGAATCGCGAAAGCTGGCCAGCGCCTGGGGCGTAAGAGCCTGAGCCTGATAACCGCCGGCTGCTCGCAAGACCTTGACGATCTGTCGGGTGGTGAGTTTGGTGCGATACGAAAGGCCCGAGCCGCTGTCGAGGACGACGCTATCGGCGTCGACGCCGATGCTCGACAGCCACTGCTTCATCAGGGTCACGGCGCTGTCCATGCTCAGCTCGCCGCCGTACACGCTCTGCGCTGCTGTCATCACCAGGCGGTCGCTCAGGCTGTTGAGGCTGCGCTTGTTGACGCGAGCCACGATGCTGGCGATGGTGGCGCTTCGATGTGTCGCCAGGGGGAAGGGCAGGCGGCCCGCGCGCGAGGCCTCTTGGTTGAACTCGTCGAAGCTCTGCACGTGCACCGAGCCAGTCACCGCGATGCCTTCTTCGACGAGGGCAGCTTTCAATGCCGCGCCCGTGAAGAGCGCGCGATCGGGAAGCCTGGCGTAAAGCACGCGCTTGTTGCCGGTGCGGATCGTGCCTCGAAGTTGCAGTTTGAGGACCGAAGGCTGGCCCTCGAGATCTTCGCGAGTCGTGCTCAAGCTGACCCGTGAGCGACCGCGCTTGTTGGAGCGAACCTTGACTGACTCGAGCTTGACCAGCTCACTGTTCGGCCAGACCTCCACACTTGGGGCTTTGCCAGGAGCAGCGCCTACGACGCTAATGCGAAAGCTGCTGGTGCCGAGAGTGTCTCGCAGCGGCACATCGCTGAGCACGATATCGCCAGCGATGCCGCTCACGCCCTGTGCGTGAAGCTTGGCTGCCAGTTCACTCAAGGCGCTTGGGCTAAGCGTGGGATCCGAATTGCCGTACAGGTAGATGCCGCCTTGCACGATGCCCTCGCTATCGGGCTGTGCAGCCAGGATGCGAGTTTGGTAGCGCCAGTCTGGTCCCAGGGTGGAGAGGACGGTTGCGGTCGAGACCAGTTTGACGTTGGAGGCTGGATTGAGAGGCGTATCTGCGTGGGCCTCATAGAGCTCATCGCCGGTATTGGCATCGACGACATAGACGGCTGTGGTGCCGCGTTTGAGGGTCGAGCCTGAGGTAATGGCCGCCAGCTGCTTATGAAGATCGTCCAAAGCGAGCTGGCGAGGGTCATCATGAACGACCCGGGCCGCCAGGCGAGGCGTTGGTCGACGGCTGCTGTCGTCGGCAAAGGCTTGGCTCGCGCTGCCAAGGGTCAGCGCCGCACACAGGACAAAGAGTCCCAGCCGGGAGGAGCGCCCTGGGGAGGCTAGTAGGCGATCTGTATGCACCACTGACCATTCTACGGCCAGGTGCCGGTGTAACCGAAGAACTTTGCAATCGGTGACATGTAGTTTTTTTTGCCGCGCCGCCTGGCCTCGTCCTTAGCGGTGATCGCGTTCACTTTTTAAACGCTGCCGCAGC
>JAHEAK010000039.1 GCA_024642805.1 Kofleriaceae bacterium
GAGAGCACGCGCTTGGCACTGCGGCGATGGTGCACCAGACTGATCTCGCGAGTGGGTGTGCGGCCGGCAAAGCTGCGAATGGAGCGCTGTCGTACCGAGGCGGGCAGGGTACGGGCGTAGGTCTCCGGTACGAGGGTATAGCCCTCACTGGCGTCGATGAGATTGCGCAAGGTCTCGAAGCTGCCTCCCGCAAAACGCACCGAGCCCAGGTGTAGTCGCTCGCGAACCCGGCAAAAGGAAGTCACCTGCTCGCGAACGCAATGACCGTCTTCCAAAAGCCAGATCTTACTCGGGTCTAGCTCCTCCACGCTGAGCTCGTCACGCGCAGCGATGCTCTCTTCGGCCTGGGTGTAGAGATAGAAAGGATCGTAGAAGAGCACGCGCTCCTCGATCGAGGCTTCCCGCAGCGGCGTGGCCAGGATGGCGGCATCAACCTGTTTGCTGGCCATGGCGGCGAGCAATTCGTCGGTGGTCCGCTCGAAGATGGACAGCTCGATCGCGGGATAGGCCTCGGCAAAGGCGGCTAGAAACCACGGCAAGACGTAGGGGGCGAGCGTAGGAATAACTCCGAGTGCAAAAGGTCCGCGCAGCTGTGCGCTGGTCTCGGTGCCAATCTCGACGAGCTCCTCATGGGCATGGACGATGTCACGCGCCTTGTCTAGGACGCGCGCGCCGGCCGGGGTTGCCGTGATGGGCTTGCTCTGGCGATCGAAGACAAGGATGCCGAGTTCGTTCTCCGCCTTGCGGATTTGTGCGCTTAAGGTCGGCTGCGAGATGGCTAGCGACTTGGCCGCGCGACCAAAGTGCCCGCTCTGCTGAACCGCCAGAAGATACTGTAATTGCACGATGGATGGCACAATCTGATAGTAACAGACTATAGGATGGTAGAATCAATCGAATTTGCATATCGACAGATCGGCCGCATAGTGAGTGCATGAAAACAAGCATTCCCCAAGTCGTGTTCAAGACCCGAGTGCGCGATGCCTCGCTGCAGTCGGAAAACCCCTTCCGTTGGCAAGACCTGGCCAGCGATGAGATCTTTGCAGGCAAGCGCGTCGTGCTCTTCGCGCTGCCGGGAGCTTTCACGCCGACCTGCTCGTCAACGCATCTACCTGGCTACGAGAAGCATGTCGATGATTTCAAGGCTCTCGGTATCGACAAGGTCGTCTGCCTCTCGGTCAACGACGCTTTCACCATGTTTCAGTGGGGCAAGCAGCTCGGTGTCGAGAAGGTCTTCCTCTTGCCCGATGGCAACGGCGAGTTCACTCGCAAGATGGGCATGTTGGTCGACAAGGCCAACCTTGGCTTCGGCTACCGCTCGTGGCGCTACTCGATGGTGGTCAACGATGGCGTCATCGAGAAGATCTTCGCCGAGCCGGGACTGCGCGACAACGCCGACAGCGATCCCTTCGAGGTCTCCGACGCCGATACCATGTTGCGCTATCTGCGCGAGCGCTAGTCGAGGCTCGCTCTAAGAGTGCGATGCCGGGCGTCGCGACCCACGCTAGGCATTGACGTGAGCGCCGGCGCTCACAGCGGACTTGCGCAACAGCGAAAGCCGATGTCGAACTCGGCGCTGTCGCGCTCGTGTCCTTGCTCGAAGTGGCAACCTAGGGCGTCGGGGAAGAAGGAACCGTCGACGGCGTAGGATCCGCCACGAACCTGGCAGGTAGTGCCGTTACAGCTATTGGTCCACTCCCAGACGTTGCCGCTCTGATCGCGCAGGCTTGGGTGCTCGAGGTTCTTGCACTCGGCGTTCTGACCGCGATCGTCAGGGCGCGCACCGAAGCCACCACCCGCTCGACACACGCCCGGCTGATACTCGCTGCCATAGGGATAGTCGCGGCCGGAGATGCCACTGCAGGAGTTTTCCCACTCGTCGGCGCTGCACAGATGCTTGCCAACGCTCTGGCAGGCGCTCTTGGCGGCGTCGAAGGTCATGAAGCGCGCGGGGTAGGTGAGGCCGAGGGCAACTGGTCCTTCGACCCACCACCCGCCGTCATTGGCGTCGTAGTGCCAGGGGTTGACGGCCTCACTTGGGAAACAGCGCTGACCTGCGCACGCGGTGCAGGTCGGCCCTGGATCGGTACACGCCTCTCCCAGACCATTGAGAAATACCAAGAAGTCGTTGATCGAAAACTCCAGGTCATCGATGCAGGTGCTGTTGTTGATCCAGCTCATGCCCGCCGAACAGCTTCCAGCCTGTGGACAGCTGCCGCCCAGATACACGCTGCCATCGCTGCATCCACAGATCGCAAGCCCGCCTTCGCTCACGCACTGTGCGCCGCCGTTGCACGTGCCCGTTGGGCAACTGCAGTACGCGGCGCCCAAGCTGTCGTCGCAGGTCGAGCCAGGTCCGCAGTCGATGGCATCGCAGCCCTGACCATTGCCGGCGTCGGCACCCGGATCGCTGTTGCCAGCATCGGCGGAGCTGGCATCGCCACCGCCACCACCACTGCAGGCGAGCAGGAAGAAGCTGAGACTCAAAGACAAAAGACTGATGCTGCGCATGACGGCAAGACAACGCGACAGCCTGGGAACTGGCGCACACTTTCTGACAAGCAGCCGTAAATGCAGCGACTGACCTTGGAGCCCTGACCTACAGCGGCATTCAACTTCATTCGGCCAGAAGCGTTGGCGTCGGATTCGAATGAGCAAGCTAGCCACCTCTCGGAACCGCAGCAAACACAGCGCGGTGCCGACGCCGCGCTGCTCGGCTCGATGCTCATGAAGGTTGGCACCGAGCATGCCCTGCAAAGCCGGCTACAACCGCGCTCTGTGCTACATATCGCCGTGAGGGACGAGTTCGAAGATCATGATGGCCACGCTACTTCCCGGTTTGCGCTCCGCGCTTCACCTGCATCCGATGCTCGTGCACTTCCCCATCGCCTTTTGGGTGGCGGCGGCCTTGCTCTGGGCGTTGGCGATGGCGCGCTCGGATGACAAGCTCTGGCAACTCGGCTTATGGCTGCACAGCGTCGCCCTCGTCAGCGCCTTTCTGGCCGTCGGTGCGGGTTACTGGGCCACATCCATTCTTGGTCACGACGCCCCCGGCCACCATCTTGTGCATCGACACCGCGACATCATGCTCATCGCCACGGGTCTGGCCTTCGTGATTACGAGCATCGCCTGGTGGCGGCGTTCTGCTTCGCACCCTTGGCGAGCGTTCCTCTTGCTGGGAGCCATCGCGCAAGCCTTTATCGTCATCGCGGGCGCGGATCGCGGGGCGCTCTTGGTGTACCAGCGCGGCGTCGGCGTCGAGCTATCCGACGCACCTGCGCCATCACATTCACATCAGCAACACGAAGAGCACTCGGACCATGAAGCAAAATGACCCGCGACAGACGATCTGCGGCGCCGGCCAAGGACGTTGGCATGGCCTGGCGAGGGCAACACAGCTGCGCCGCACCTTGCTCATAGCGGTGGCATGCGCGCCCGCATTTGCCTGCGTGCCCTCGCGCCACTCTGCCTTTTCGCCGGTCGGCCACGAGGTGGTTCAGCGCACCGGCTATGAGGTGCGCTGGCAACAGCGCGGCCCCGAGTCTGCCAAGAGTCAGAAGCTCGTCGACGAACTGCTCGCAGCGCCTCTCAGCCTCGACGCGGCCATCAAGCTGGCACTGATCAACAACCGTGATCTGCAGGCTGACTTCGAAAATCTGGGCATTGGCCTGGCGGAGCTGGCTGATGCCAGCAGCGTGGGCAACCCGGAGATGGAGGTGGCCCTGCGCCTTCCGCTTTCGGGAGACGGCCAGAAGGTCGATCTCGGCGCCATGCAAAACGTCATAACTCTTCTGAGTCTGCCTGGGCGTCGTAACGCTGCCAATGCCGAGCTCAAAGCGCTGCGCATGCAGGCGACCGGCGCCGTGATCGATCTCGTTGCCGAGATCCGCATTGCGTTCTATCGCGCCCAGGCCGATCAAGAGCTCCTGGCCTTACGCAAGACCACCCAGGAAAGTGCCGCTGCCTCCGCACAGCTCATGCGTGCCCTGTTCCAGGCTGGCAACGTCACCGAGCTCGCGCTCGCGCAGGAAGAGGTGCAGCTCGAAGAAGCCGACATGGCCTTGGCGGCGGCTGAGCTGCAAGTCATCACCGGCCGCGAGGCGCTACATGGCCTCTTGGGACTTTTCGGAGAGCGCAGGCAGTGGACCATCGAGGAGCCGCTGGCAGATCCTGTTGTCGATGTAAGCCCAAGGTCGGATCGGGACTCGGACATCGAGGCCATCGCGGTGGCCCAGAGCGTGGATCTGGAAGGGCTTCGTCACCAGCTGCGCGCCGAAGCTTCGAGACTCGGCGTTGCGCGACTCGGAGCCTGGCTGCCGCACGTGGGAGCGGGTGTCAGTGCCGAGCGTGAGCTGGACGGCGGATGGGCCGTCGGGCCTGCGCTTTCGCTGGAGGTGCCGCTCTTCGATCGCAAGCAAGGGGCGCTCGCTCGCTCCCATGCCCATCGACGACAGCTCCAAGAGCGCTTCTGGGCCATGAACGTCAAGGTTCGAGCCAACGCGCGTGCCGCGCAAGCCGTGCTGGAGGAAGCGCGAGCTCGAGCGCTGCGTTTGCGCGACCACATCTTGCCCCTGCGTGATCGCGTGCTGAGCGAGACCTTGAAACACTACAACGCCATGAGCAGCAGCCCCTTCGAGCTCCTGCAAGCCAAGCGCGCCCAGGTGGCAAGTCGCGCGCAATTCGTCGAGTCGCTCTACGGGTATTGGGCGGCGCAGGCCGAGCTGGATCGTGTACGTCAGGGGCGGATGAGCGCCGTGCACGGTCGAGCCGTGGAGATGCCGAGCGACGCGTCTGGCACCCGTGCCGGGCACTAGAGGCACGGAGGGAGAACGAGCATGAACCGACGAGATCTTGTCAAACTTGGTGCGGTGGCCGCTGGCGGCGCGATCGTGGTCGCGGGCGCAAGTAAAGCGGAAGCGCGGCAATGGGATTCTTCTTATAGCGGCGGTCCGGTCGATCGCAAGCCGGAAAGCCCCGGTTTGCCCACGAAGGATTACCGACCAGTGGTAACCCCTAACGGGCAGTCCTTGCCGTGGAAGATCGTCGATGGCGTCAAGGTCTACCACCTCATTGCCGGCGAGATCGATCATGAGTTCGCCAAGGGTCTCACCACCAAATGTTGGGGCTACAACGGTAAGGTCAACGCCACCACCATCGAAGCGGTCGAGGGTGATCGCGTTCGCATCTACGTCACCAATAGCTTGCCGGTTCCAACGACAGTCCATTGGCACGGCATCTTCTTACCAAACGGCATGGATGGCGTAAGTGGCGTTACCCAGCGGCCCATTCCGCCCGGCAAGACCTTCAAGTACGAGTGGACCCTGCGACAGCATGGCACCTTCATGTACCACTCGCACTACGACTCGATGACTCAGGATGCCATGGGACTGGTCGGCATGTTCATCGTGCATCCCCGCAAGACCAGTTCCGACGATCTCGTGGATCGCGACTTCGTCATCATGCTCAGCGAGTGGCAAGTCGTGCCGGGCACCAGCCGCCCCAACACACTGGCCATGGCTGACTTCAATGTGCTGACCATGAACGGGCGCGCCTATCCAGGTACCGATCCGCTGGTGGTCAAGAAGGGCCAGCGGGTGCGCATTCGCTTTGGCAACTTGAGCGCGATGGATCATCACCCAATCCACATGCACGGTTATCGCTTCAAGATCACGGCCACCGATGGTGAGCGAATTCCGGCCTCGGCGCAGTGGTCAGAGACCACCGTGCTGGTAGCTGTCGGGCAAACCCGCGATATCGAGTTCGTCGCCGACGCTCCAGGCGACTGGCTCATGCACTGCCACATGAGCCATCACATGATGAATCAGATGAGTCACGGCGTGCCCAACATGCTTGGTGTCGAACCAGGCACCCTTGATCGCAAGATCAGCAAGCTCGTCCCCGGCTACATGACCATGGGCCAAAACGGCATGGCTGACATGGGCGAGATGGGCATGCCGATGCCGGCCAACAGCATTCCGATGATGGGTACGCCGGCGCCCTTCGGCTACTTCGACATGGGCGGCATGTTCACGCTGCTCAAGGTGCGCGACGATCTAAAGAGCTACGAAGACCCGGGCTGGTACGTGCATCCCAAGGGCACGGTCGCCGAAGAAGCCGAGGCGGCGCAGCTGGCCGCCGACGGCATCGAGCTTTAGTGCCAGAACGACCACATATGGTCGTTGGCGTTGATGTCGGTCGAGGTCTTGCCTAGGAAGGGCACAGGCAATCCTCCTGGCCAGGTGTGACCGCCATCGGCAATGGTGCACAGCTCGACCTGCTTGCCGGCCGGGCAGTTGTCGTAGCGTGCGCAGCTGGCATCACCTTGCGAGTAGACGTTGGTCGCGGTGGCATCGCAGCCATTGCGGGCCGCCCAGCCATTCATGGTATCGACCGCACCCAGTGAAAAGCCGCTGGTTGCGTAGGGAACGATCTGATCGCCGGTGCCGTGGAAGAGCAGGAAGGGACGATGCTCGCTTGGCGTGCAGCTGGTGATAGCCATCAGGCCAGCTACCGACGAGAAGCCCGCGAAACGCTCCGGTGTCTCGCAGGCGATGCGCTGCACCAGGTAACCGCCATTGGAAAGGCCCGTCGCGAAGATCTGATCGCTGTCGATGCAAAGCACGCTCTCGAGCTCGTCGAGCAAGGCCTGCGTAAAGCCAACGTCATCGACATTCTGACTCTGTGCTTCCCCACAACAGAAGCCGGCATTGAAGCTGTTGGAGATGCCTTCGGGATACACGACGATGTAGCCAGCGGCGTCGGCGCTGCTGTCCATCTTGGAAATGAGTCGCTCTTGGGAGGCAGTGGTGTCTCGGCCGTGGAAGTTGACAACCAGTGGGCGAGGGCTGCCATCGTAGTCGGCTGGCAGGTGCACGAGTGCTCCGCGCGAGCGACCATCGTGCATGATGTCGACGCGGCTGAGGGTCAAGGGCGTGCCGCAGGCCGAGCCCGCAACGCTGGCATCCGGGCTGTTGTCGCTCTCACCGGCATCGGCGCTCGCGCCGGTTCCACCATCCGCACTGCTGGGAACACTTTCGTCAGTGCTCGAGCAAGCGCAAAGCAGACTGGCGGCGAGGAACAAGACGCTTGAAGAACGCATACCCGTTGCTATCACGCTCGCTCCCCACACGAAACTGGGGGTTCAGCTCTCGGGTCTGGCTGCTTTTTCCCCGGACTTCACGCTAGCCTGCGAGATTGCAGGGCCGCCGCCGCTAGATTGCCCTGTGTGCCGCCCTGGGCTATCGTGCTCGGCATGACCACTCGCCGAGACTTCCTGGTTAATCTTGCCTCTGCCACCGGAGCCGTCGTGCTCATGCCCGCCGTCACAGCCTGTAAGAACAAGGACGAGAAGGCAGCCGAGCCTGCGGTAGTCGCCGAGCCGACCCCGGTCACGCCCGTGGAGCCGGCCAAGCCCGCAACACCCGCTCCGCCACCCGCGCCACCAAGCGCCCGCCCCGATGACTGGAACGCGATGGCCTACAACAAAGAGCGCGGTGCACTGGGGGCGATTCCAGCCGCGTACATGGCCGACATCAACGGTCCCGACGGCGACAACAAACATCTCGGCAAGCACTTGCCCTACCAACCCAAGATCGAAGCCAAGCTTTTGCCCGAAGGCTACATCGCCATCATGTATGGCGATCCATCGCTCGGCCACGCCAAACACCCCAACGCGGTCAAAGGTCCCGACAACAACAACGAGGGCCACTGGTTCAACTGGATTCGCGTGAGTCGCGCCGTCGATGGCGATCGCGAGGAACTGCAGAGCGCCTACGCCAGCTGGCCCGAAGTGGGCGAGGGCGACAACGGCAAGTACGTCGCCGTCGATGGTGGCGATATCACCGCCGATGGTGGTCGTAACACGGTTTACCTGTGCGCACTGCCAGCGGGTCTAAAGGCCGGTGACACGGTTCGCGTGTGGGGCCACTGCCTGACCCACGGTGAATACGTGGACTTCCTGACCCTCGGCTAATGCCCTGGCCTTTTCCCTCGGCTCGGTGCATCGTGCACGCATGAGGCGCGGGCTTGCATGTCTTGGAGTTGCCCTGGCTGTTCTTGCGGCCTGGCGCAGCTTCGCGGATGCGGATGCCGAGACGGCCACAAAGGCGCGCGCCGCCGTACCCGTCACGGCCGCGCCAGCTCTGGCCAGCGACAAGGCTGAGGCTCTCTACGATCGCTTTTGCGTCGCCTGTCACGGAGCCGCCGGCGATGGCAAGGGCCCGGCACAGCCGTGGCTTTGGCCCAAGCCAACCGATTTCACAACGGGGCTCTTCAAGTGGCGCACGACGGCGGATGGCTCGCCGCCAAGCGATGAGGATTTGGCGCGCGCGATCTTGCACGGAACTACCGGCAGCTCAATGCCAGGCTTTTCGGTAAGCCTCAATCGCGGACACGTGCAGGAGCTCATCGGCAAGATCAAGAGTTTTGCGCCCGAGCACTTTGCCAGCGCGCCGACCATGATGGCGCGCGCTACCGAGGCCCTGCCTGCGTCCCTTTCGGTCGAACGAGGCCAAGCTGTGTGGCAGCGCCTGGGCTGCGCGGAGTGCCATGGCGAGCGAGGCCAGGCGCTCAAGGGCCAGAGCGAGGGCAACTATGACCTCGGATCCCAAGGCCTGCGCAGACCGCACGCCCTGGGCGAGGACACGCGTCCGCTCATCTACTTGAGTCTGCTCACCGGCCTCAGCGGCACGGCCATGAAGTCTTACGCCGATCAGGCCTCATCAGACGAACTCTGGGACCTGGCCGCCTACGTCGATGGTCTGCTTTTGCATCCAACGACCCGTGAGCAGAACCGCAGCAGCGTCACCCACCCGCAGGCCATCGCCATGGACAAAGCGGGCAAGCGCTTGCCGGCCGGCTACGCCAGCTTTCAGGGCCACGGCCAGGAGGAGCTGCTCTTTGGCGGCAGCATCGAGCTACATGGTAAGGCGCCGGAGGTCATGGCGCCCGCACAGGGCACCCTCAGTGCAAAGCAGTGCGCGCGCTGTCACGACAAGCAATACCAGGAGTGGCGTGGCTCGATGCACGGCGCGGCCGGCTCGCCAGGGCTCATCGCGCAGCTTTTGCCCATGGCTGCCCATGGCCAGGGCGCCTCCCTGGAATCCTGTCAGCGTTGCCACGCGCCACTGGCCGAGCAGTTGCCGCTCTTGCGGGCTGGCCAGCGTGGGGGAGACGAGAGCGCGCGCGAGTATACGAGCAATGCCTTCTACGATGCCGACTTGCGCGAGCAAGGCATTAACTGCGCGGCCTGCCACATGCGCGGTTGGCGTCGCTTCGGGCCGCCCAACCCTTCGCCATCGCTCTTGCGCATGCCCAACTATCCGGTCTTCGAAACCGAGCAGCTCTATACCCAGCTGCCCATGTACGAGCGTGGCGATTTCTGTCAACCCTGTCATCAACTCCCCGCTCGTCTCGCCGTGGAGGGCAAGCCCTTGCTCAACACCTATCGCGAGTGGCTGGAAGGGCCCTACATGCAGCGCGGGGTGCAGTGCCAGCACTGTCACATGCCCAATCGCGAGCACACCTGGAAGGGCGTGCACGATCCGGATACCTTTAGGCAGGGCATCGATCTCGACGTCATTGCCGGTCGCTCCGCCAGCGGCACGGTGAGCGTGCGCGCGCGCCTCAGCAACGTTGGTGCCGGGCACTTCTTGCCAACCACGCCAACCCCGGCGGCCTTCTTGTCGATTCGCTTGCTCGACCGTGACGGTCAGCCCATCGCGGGCGCGACCAGTGAGAAGCGCATCGGTCGCCACCTGCGCTACGACAAAGGCTGGCACGAGATCGAAGACACGCGCATTCCGCCCGGCGAGAGCATCGAGCTGGCGTCGGCCTGGAAGCGAGGGCGTGTCGGCAAAGCGACCCATGCACTGGTGAGCGTGCGCGTGGTGCCTGACGATTATTACGAGGGCTTTTACGCCAAGCAACTAGCCGGAAAGCTCGGCGCCGAAGAACGCCGACTCTTTGAGGAAGCGCTCGGCGAAGCGCGCAAGCGCCGCTACGTAGCCATCGAGCGTCTGATTCCGATCCGCTAGTTGGAGCTAGGTGCCAGCCCGGCGGCTCGGCAACCCCGCGCCCGCGAGGGCGGTGGCATGCGCGCTGTCTGAAGAGCGCCGGCGTAGCGCTCCGACAGGGATGCGCGCCCAACGAGCCGGTCGGGGCCGAGCCGCGTGGAGGCGTCTGCGAGTTGCCTGGCGCTCGCGATACCAGAAAGGTTCTGAGCAATCATGGTCAACAGAATGCGGCTGGTCGATGCCAAGTAGTCGCGATTGACGGTCGCGTAGCTGTCGCTGCTCAGATGATAGTGCGGCGTGGTGTCGCCATTGACGTATTCCTCTGTCACGCCGACGGCATCAAATCCATAGCTTCGAAACGACACGTGATCGGTGGAACCGGTGGCGGTTTCGAAGATCGGCATGGTCGCGCCCGACACTTGCTTGGCATCGACATAGCCCTCGAAGAGCCCAGGATCCGCTCGCTCGAGCTCGAAGGCGCGGTCGCCGTCTTCGTCCCAGCCATTCTGATCGATGGTGTGCACGGCGGTGATAGTCGCTCCGAAGTCGGGCCTGGCCAAGAGCTGGGCGAACTTGTCACTGCCAATGAGTCCGAGCTCCTCCTCATCGAAGAACACGAAGATAAGGTTTTGCGATCGGCAGGGCAGCTCGCGCGCGTAGCGAGCGGCGGCCAGAACCATGGCCACGCCGGTGGCATTGTCATTGGCACCGGGGCTATTGGGAACCGTGTCGAAGTGCGCGCCGAAGACAATCGTATTGCTGGTCGCGACGCTCGCCTCGAGCTCGGCAAAGACGTTGGCGCCCGTGCCGTAGCTGTCGAGCTGGGCGCTATAGCCCATGTCGCCAAGGCGGCTCTGCAAGAAGTCGCGAGTCGCGTTGCGATGCGCCGTCGTCGAGCGCTCGCTAAGTGTTGCACCGGCCGGCGTCGTTTCGATACCGGTGAGTCTGCGCAGGTCACTATCCTGGCTACTGCTCAGCCAACTGGGATTGGCCGGAGCCACCTGGCAGGAACTCGAGGCATCGAAAGTTGCGCCGCCATCGCCCAAGGGGCCGCCATCGACGGCGCCTTCGCTTCCAGGATCCACACAGCCGAGCAGCACACACAGGCCGAGTACGACGAAACGCATTGGCCAACCATACCCTGCCCAGGTCGCCCGATGTCTACCCGTCGAGGCGGTGTGCGATGGCTTGTGATGACAGAGGATTGCTGGCCAAAATCGCCATGCAAATCGGTATACTGGGCTCATGACCGAGCGGCGCAAGACGAGCAACCAGGGCCGAGTCGTCGCGGGCAAGTACCAGCTGATGGAGCTCATTGGCGAGGGCGGCATGGCCACGGTGTGGAAGGGCAAGAGCCACGGCGCCGCCGGCTTTGCGCGCACGGTCGCCATCAAGAAGATGAAGACCGACTTCCGCCAGATGCAGAACTACATCGACATGTTCGTCGAGGAGGCGCGCGTCGGTGCCGAGATGCAGCATTCGAACATCGTGCAGGTCTTTGACTTCCTGCGCGACGAGGAAGGCTCGTACTACTTGGTCATGGAGTGGGTCGATGGCGTCGATCTGCTCGGCTTCTTGCGCGGCTTTCGACGCTCTGGCCAGGTCGTTCCGTGGGGCTTGATCGCTGTCATCGGTATAGGCGCGCTGCGTGCTCTGGCCGCCGCTCATGAGCGAGTGGATGCGCATGGCAAGCCCGCAGCAGTTATTCACCGCGACGTCTCGCCTCACAACTTGCTGCTCTCGACCCGGGGCGAGGTCAAGCTCACTGACTTTGGCCTGGCGCTGGCCAAAGATCGCGGCATGGCCATGACCGACCCTGGCATGGTCAAGGGCAAGCTCTCCTACCTGGCGCCCGAGATCGTTCGCGGGCAACCAGTATCGCCATCGACCGATCTCTTTGCGGTGGGCAGCATCCTGTGGGAAGCGCTGGCTGGCAGGACCCTCTTCGACGGCGAAGACGACATGGAAGTCTTTCGCAAGCTGCGGGCCGCTATCGTTCCCCCTCTGGATCAGGAGCGCGCGGGTCTGCCCGCCAGCCTGGTAGCGCTGGTCCACAAAGCGCTCTCCGAAAAACCCGAAGATCGCTTCGCGAGCGCCCGCGAATTTGCCCATGCGTTGTCGATCTTGCTGGGTGGTGCGCAGAGCTCTGGCGATGCCCAGCTCCTGCTCGGTCGCGCTGTTCGCGAGGCCAAAGAATGGCTGGCCAAGAAGGGCTTTGAACCGGCGCCGGAAGCGACTCCCGGTCAACCCTCCTGGCAAAGCGTGGAGATGAAGTTTTCGTCGATGAGCGAGCTGCCTCGGGTCGAGGAAGACGAACACAGTGTAGATATCTGGTTCTCCAGGTCCGATATCAAAGTGCCCTGATCGGGCAAGGTGGAGCAGAGCAGACTGCAGTGCAGGTCTCTCAGTGTAGTTCGTAGCGGTCGCCATCGAACTGTCGCTCGAGCACCTGACAGTGCTTGCGGTCGGCGCACACCTCGAGGCGCTGACCGGAGAGGCGTGTGAGCTGCAGCTCGATAGCGCGGTTTACGCTGGCCTTCTTGCCTAGGACCCGCAAGAGAGACGGGTCGGGAGCATCGCGAAAGCCGTGGGGCGTGACCTGCAAGGCGAAGTGATCTTGGCTGGTGGCGCTGAGCTTGCTGTGCACATCGATCGTGCCAATGGCGCGCGCCTCGAGCCCAACCCATAGATGTGGACTCGGCTCGCGCAGATCTAGCTCGAGGAAGTCGCCCAGGGCCCAGCCGACCTTGGCTTGGTCGGGGATATCGATGCCCTCGCGTCGCCAGCGAGCGCCGAGCAAGGCCTCGTCGTGCTGCAGGAGCACACAGCGCTCGGCGCAGAACTCGATCTCGGTGGCGGATTTCCTCGTGATCTTGAAGCTGGCGCTACCGCCAGTGAGGAGCTTGCTGCCGAGCACGTCGATCTCGTTAGCCCAGTCACCGTACTCGTGAATCTCTCGGCACGGGCTCACATATCGCCCCTTCCAAATCTTGGCCTCGCTCAGCTGCAGCGCAAATTGATCGGCTTGCGTCTCCTGCAGCGCACCCCGCCCCATGAGCAAGACCTTGGGATCGGCGCGAGGAAAACTGATCTCGACATCGCCATTGGCCAGGAGCTCGACGCACAGCTCGTCGCCTCGCCAACGCCCGAGCGGAGTACCGCGCTTGTTGGCTTCCGCTTTGAGGGCCGGTTGCGGGGCATGCTTGGAGGGAGGGGCTTCCGCCTCCAGAGCCGCTTGCGCTTTTTGCTTGGAGGGGGCGCTGGAATCCTCGCCTTGCGACTTGTGACAGCCCGCGCTCGGTAGCAATAGCAGGCAGGCGATGCCGAATTTGGCGAAGGAGATAGGCATGTCTACACCCTAGTCGATGGCAAAACAGTACAGGCGACCTGCGCCCGCATTGGCGATGAGAGAGGCTTCATCACACGAGCCGCTGTGCTCGCTATTCCAGCTGCGGCCATCGTCAGGGACGGTGTCGGCGTGGCCAACCTGCGCCTGGCTATTGATGGTGCCGTTGGTCCAGTTGTCACAGGTCTGCGATGCGTCGGAGAGGGTGCCATCGCTTGCGGTGCCGGTCAGGACGTCGTGTTGATTGCCGGGCACGACGCCGCCGAGCTCATCGACAATGAGATTGCCGAGGATGCCATCGCTGTGCAGGGCCGCCACGTTGGCAGCGACCATCGTGCCCTCTTGGTTGCGCCATGGACCCGCGCCGATGCGATCGCGGGCATCGACGATGGGGCCCCCGCCCGTCGAGCCGGTGGATAGATAGGCATGCCAGGTGCGAGCGCCACCGCCGCCGTTAATGGCCAGGTTCTGGCACTTGGCGTCGGCACCAGCGAGTCCGCCCAGGTTTCCGCCGCCGGCACCCGAGCCGGTGCTGGTGATGAAGAAGCTCATGCTCTGATTGGGCATGGCGTCGGGGCCGACGCGGGCATCGGCGGGCGAGCTCGAGGCATCGACACTACCAGGAGCTCCATCTCCACCTTGGCCTGGGCGAGCGTCGGAGCTTACGCCTGTGCTATCCGAGCAGGCGATCGCTGTGAGTGGGAGGAGCGAGAGAGCAAGGTGCAGTGTTGGCGACATTCGAATCTCCATCGCCCTCTACCATAGCATCGAAGATCAAAAGCTCGAGCCGGGCTGCTCGAGAAACGCGAGCTCTTCGCTGCTACTCGTGCGCCCGAGGATGGCGTTGCGATGCGGAAAGCGCCCGAAGCGGTCGATGATGGCTTTGTGGCGAATCGCAAATTCGAGATTGTCGTGACCGGCCTGCTGAAGCTCTGTGAATTTCTCGATGGAGAGCTCTTGCACGGCTGGGTCTTCAGAGTGCATCAGCGGCATGTAGGCAAAGCTTCGTTCGACGGGCGTGAGCTGTTTATCCCTGGCGCTTTCGATGAGCTGCTTGCTCACAGCCAGGGCTAGCGGGTCGGTGGCAAAGGACTCAGGTTTGTCGCGGTAGATGTTTCGAGAAATCTGATCGCAGAGCAAGATGAAGGCAAGCGATCCACGCAGGCTCTGCTTAAGAGCCTCTCGTTGGCCTGCGGCGGCAGCCAGCAGCTCGGCCTCGAATTGCTCTCGGCACAGATCGTCGAAGGCAGGTGACTTGGTCCACCAACGCTTGCGCGTGTCGGAGCTCACGCTGCCGTCTTCCGCGATGGTACCGAACCAAAACTCGAGGATGGGATGCTCTGACATGCTCACAGTGTATGGCACTCGCGCTGGTATGGCGCAGGACAGGAGCACTTAGCGGCCTCTCTCCGAGCTTTCCGCTGGCTCCCGCCACCACAGCGCCACGGCATTGAGGATCATCGCGGCGGTCACTGCGGCCATTGCGTAGATGCGGAAGGGCGGATACCCGGCCGCCACTGCAAACGAAATGGCGGCACTCATGGCTAGTGGCCACATGCGTCGCTCGATGGTCACCGTCACCATCGTGGCGATGGTGCTCCACACCAGCATCCACATGATTTGCGCCTGGGTGGGCGTGACACCCAGCTTGGGCGCGACCGCACTTACCAGCGCCTGGGTTGCCAAGAGGGCCAGGAGTGCGCCACCGAGCTGACGATTGATGAGCGTCTCCATCAAGGTGGCGCGAGCGCGAAAGACGATCGCGCCAAGTGCCGCCAGAGAGATCAGCGAGCCTATGAACATCGCATGGTGGGTTGCGTAGCGGTCGACGTTGCCAGTGAGCTGTGCCCAAAGGTCGAGGGCAATCCACGCACTTCCGAAGAGGGCCAGCACGACGACGCGCGTGCGTCGACCCAGACCTCGATCGAGTTGTTGACCAAGACGCGCCAATCGCTCTTCGGAGCGTTCGAGCTCGGTGAGGGCCTCCTTGACCTGCGCGCTGAGATCGGGACTGGGGTCGGCTAGCTCGCGCAAGATGCTGCCGGCCACGCGCGGATCACCACTGCGCAGCGCTACTTTTGCCACCAGCTCCACGGCCTCGCGCAGGCCCGCGCTGGCTTCGTGGTTTTCTGACCAGACTTCGAGTGCCGACTGAAAGCCGTAGCGACACTCGCCAAGCATTTCCTGTAGCTCGTGGAGCTCGGCGCCTTCTTGCGCCCGCCGACGCAAGCGCTCGAGGTTGCCCTGCGCTTTGTGCAAGAGGCGAAGCGAGCCACGGTGGGCGCGAAAGGCTTGAATGGCGACGCCAAGCTCGGTGGCGCTCGCAAAGCGGTCTTCCGCCTGCGGGGCCATGGCTTTCTGGCAGATGCTGCGCAGTTCGGCCGGCGCAGAGTCAGGAAAGCTAGGAGCGGAAAGTCGAATGCAATCGACGAGCTCCTCGATGGTCGAGCCCCGGTGCGGAGGCCGTCCAGCAATGATCTGATACAGGATCGCGCCGAGCAGATACACATCGCTCCGCTCGTCGACGGCCAGGCCCAACATTTCGGGAGCCATGAAGGCT
>JAHEAK010000544.1:0-557 GCA_024642805.1 Kofleriaceae bacterium
GGCATGTGGCGCAGCTTTCGTTCTCTGGAAGCAGCAGAAGGCGCCCAGCGAGACCAGTGGCGGTCCAACCCTGGTGCCGGCAAGCGCGAATGCGGCCGCAGCAGCGTCGGCGGGCGATGCCGCGCCACAGCGAATGGCGGCCATCGATGCCGGTGTTGCAGATGCCAGCGTGCCCGATGCCAGCACCCCGGATGCCGGCAGAACAGCCAATGACTCCGACGAGGACCGCAAGTCGACAGGGCTTGGCACCCTGCGAGTGAGCGCGGAGACCTGGACAGAAGTATTCTTAGACGGGCATTCCATCGGGCAGACCCCGCTCGAGAAACAAGTTCCGAGCGGCCGCCACAAGCTTCGCCTGAAAAATGGCATGACGGGCGAAACCAAGACGCAGCGCATTCAAATCAAGAAGGACGCCCTCGAAGTGGTTCGCGCACGCTGGTGAGGATCGCCAGCCGCTAGGGCCGCTCGTCGGCGCCCATCTCGTAGCCAGCGCCGCTCGGACGTGGGTCGCCTTCGAAATCGACGCTCGTCGGGCTGCTCGGGCTGCCTAGATCGAT
>JAHEAK010000544.1:567-4192 GCA_024642805.1 Kofleriaceae bacterium
ACCCGCAGAGCCGGCCGCCAGATGGTAGTCGCCGGTGACCGCGCTAACGAAGGTCGGAGCGACCGCGATGTTGCCATCGCCGCTGCTGATCCCCTGTACGCTCGAAAAGCTAATGCTGCAAGTATCACCGGCAAACTGCGGATCGGAGCCCGGCCGCAGATTGTCGACGATGATGCTGCTGACCGCGCTGACCGCGTTGTTGGTGTCGCAGATCAAGCCGGCGGACTCCAAGCTCGAGGGAGCCTGGTTGTCGACGATGGTGCTGTGTCGAATGAGCTGAGGCGATTTGCTGGCCGCGTTGGTGATCACGATGCCGCCGGCCGGGTTGGCGGGATTGGCGCCGTTGTTGCCATTTTTGGCGATGATGTCGTTCTCGAGCAGGAAGGAGCTGTCGATGAGACGCACACCACCGGCTTGATTCGAAAGGATTCGGGTGCGCGTGAGCTCGACGATGGAATCGCTCGCCAACAGGCCCTGAAAGCCGTTGGCCTCGACCAAACTGGTGGTCATCGCCAGCGCGGTGCCCTGGTTGATGCGCAGACCCTGGTGCCCGTTGTTGTGAATGTGGCTGTCCTCGATCTCGATTGCACAGTCGCTTGCACGCAGACCGGCGTCGTCGTTGTTGCGCAGGCTCACGGCGCGCAAGAAGACATCCGAGGAGTCACAATCGAGCCCTGAGCCGGCGGCGATCGAGTTGCCGCCCTCCACATTGAGGTCATCGATGCGCACCGAAGAACCATTGACGATGGACAGCGCTGGAGACACCAGAAAGCTCATCGGGAAGAGGCGCGAGTCATGCCCAACGATGTGCACATCCGTCGCGGAAATCGACACTGCCTCGATGTAGTTGCCGACAGCCAGGACGATTATCTTGCGATCGCCCGTGACCTTGGCGAGTGCGCCGAGAGCGCCGCCAATGTGTTGACACGCCGCGCTGCCAGTCTGATCGCCACAACCGAGACCGTCGGTACCCGCGCTGATGTCGGCGTAGATGATGTCATCGACGGAAACGCAGCTGCCGCTGTCGAAATCGCAGGCACCGGAGCCGCACTCACCGTGATCGACGCAGGCCTCGCAGGTACCGGTGTCGGTGTTGCAAATCGGGGCCAGTGGGTTGCCGCAGTCGGCGCTGCGATTGCACTCGCGACAGGTGCCATCGTTGCCACACTTGGGCAGGCCTGCGTTGCGATCCAGACACGCGCTGTCGCCGACCGCTCCGAACTGACACTCAGAACAGTTCTGATCTACGCATATCGGCATGGAGACCGAGCACTCCGAAGAGAGGGTGCAGGTCACGGTCGCATCCGGCTCGGGATCGAGGCCGCCGTCGGCCTGAGGGATTTCACTTGGGTCGGCGATACAGGTGCGACCGATGCCGGCCGATGCCGGGAATTCACCCAGCAGATCGCAGAAGGGCCGATCGGCACGTGTGCAGGGGGTGTTGTCATCGCAGTACAAGCCGTCGCTGCGCGTACACGCACTGGCAGCGAGGAGAGCGAGCAAAGCGGCAGTGTGGATGAGGCGCATGCTAAAAGGCTCCCGCGTAGGAAATACTGCCGGCACTGCCACTGGCCTGTACCACGATCGCATCGTCAGGCTCATCGCGACCTTGCGACCAAAGCCACGCGCTCAAGCCGACCAGGGCCACGCCCGTGCCGATGCTGACGAAACCAAGAGTCGCGGTGTCATTGGCTTGTGGCTGGCGGACGCCATTTTCGATGACGGGTCCGTCGATCAAGACCAGGACCGTTCCGGTGGCAATAGCCGTCGCGCCGACGCCGAGACTGGCGTATTTGCCGACGCTCTTCCAGTCGAAGGAGCGCTGGGTGTGCACATCGACGATGGGCTCGCCAATGGGCAAGGTCTCGATGGGTGTGGTCTCGACCGGGGCTTCGACGCTTTCGACGGGCGTCGGCTCCTTGGCTTCCTGCTTTTGCTGAACCAGGAGCCGCGCGACTTCCTCGCTGAAGGTGGCCAGCGCGTCGTCCTCGATGCAGCTCTCACAACGTCGCATGACGCGCGCGACGGCGGCGCCCGTGCGCACCTCGAAGCTGCGCGCGATGATCTTGAAGTGAGCCGTCTCGCCGGGCTCATCGGTGCGCAGCGACAAGAACATGGCGTAGCGAGCATGGATACCTGCCATCGCCGAAGCCGCGCAGGCCAGGTCACCGGAACACGCGAGAAGTTTGGCGGGGGTATCACCGCCGACCGCGGCACCACTTGCGATGGTGTAGCCGCTGTTGATCAAGCTCGCTTCCACGGCGGAGCGCACGAGCGATTCGACGAAGAGGTCCGCCCCACCCGCATCGATGACGACCACCGCTGATTTGTCGAGATCGACGGGATCAGCTGGCTCTTGAGCTGCGGCCTCACGAGCCGAGCAAAACACCCCGACCAGGACGAGAAACCAGAGCACTGTGCAGCGATGCCGCATGGGCCGCATCCTAGGTTGGCTTTGCTCTGCTTGCCACTTCTATTGCGGTGAGACTAACGAGTGGCGGTATCACCGCTTGCGCCACCGGCTTCGCCAACCTGCCCTGAGCGCATGTGAAAGGGCACCGTGCGCGCCTGGTATAGCGGCAGCTCGTCACCGCCCGGGGCCCGAAATCGCGCGATTTCCAGCCAATAGGAGCTATCTACGTCGAGCTGCCAGGTCTCACTCTCACTGGGCTTGCTCTGGTCACCGTAGGACTCGCCCTCGCCGGGAAGCAGGAGGCGTGCAACGGCTTCGCCTTTGCGGGCGTCAGCGATCAACCAGCCGTCATTGGCGCGCTGCGGGCGCGCGAGGATCACGAACTCGATCGGCCCGCCGCGCCGCGAAGCCTTGGACGCGGGTACGAGCTCGGCCGGAGCGGCTTGCTCGCGCGCATGCATGCCCGGTGAGAAGGCCGGCCCCGGTTCGACGTCCAGAAGCTCCACTCGCGTCGCCTCCCACACCCACTCCGGTTGTTGACTACTCGTCGAGTCCGCGAGCTGCCAGGCCCCCCAAGCAACCACGCGCATGGCTGGCTCGACCAGGATGTCGTCGGGGACGTGCATGGGAATCGAAAGTGCCCCCTGGCCAGTGGTCAGGTCAACGAGTCGAAGAAGCCCTGGCTCCTCGCCCTCCAGCACCAGTCCGTGCACGATGCCAGACTGCGAACGCCGTTTGAGCAAGCGATAGCGCTCGCGCACCGCAGAGAAGGCAGGCATGGCTCCGATCGCGGAGAGCGCGGCGCCCTCATCGCCGGCGTGATCGAATGTGCGAGGTTCGGCGGGCTCGTCAGCCGGCTGTGGCGCGGGCTCCTCGACCACCTTGCTCGCTGGCTCTTCGCGCTGGGTAGGCAAGCTGCGCTTCGGATCCTGCGGCTCATTGCAAGCCGCGGACAGCACCAGGAGGCCGAGCACCCTCGACCGGTTCCACAGCGCTGTCACGCGAAGTCTCCGCTTGCCGACGCCAAACCTTAGTTGCGCCCGGCCGCCAGTGCGCGAGGCAATCCGCCTGGCGTCGCTCGCAGGGAAAGAACCAGAAAATCACCGTCGGTACCAAGTGCGGCCACGCTCATCACGGGGGTCACGCGCTGGAGCACGCGCCGCAGACGGAAGTTATTGGCCAGCTTCGGCACCTGCATGAGATCGAGAAGGA
>JAHEAK010000545.1 GCA_024642805.1 Kofleriaceae bacterium
CCGGCTCGCTCGCGAATACTCGCGAGTGCTCGCGAGTGCCCGCCTTGCTCGCGACGTTCGGCACCGAGCTAGCGCAGAAGGCTGCTCTCGATGGCGCTGACTTCGCCGCGCAGGGCGTTGTCTTCGGTGAGCTTCTTGGTGATCTTTTCGACCGCCGAGATCACTGTGGTGTGGTGCTTGCCACCGAAGGCTCGGCCGAGGTCGGGATAGCTCTCTTTGGTGTGGACACGGGCCAGGTACATGGCGACGGCGCGCGGCCCGGCGATGGATTTGTGCCGACGCGGGCTCTTGAGATCGACGACCTTTAGACCGTAGTAGCTGGCAACGCTCTTGAGAATGGCATCGACGGTGAGGTGCTCGGGAGGGCGGGTAATCGAGCCTTCCAGGGTCTCGCGGGCAAACTCGAGGGTGATCTCTTTGCGAGAGAGCGAGGCGTAAGCGGCCAGGCGGATGAGCGCGCCCTCGAGCTCGCGCACGTTGCTCTTGATGGAGCTTGCGATGTACATGCTCACGTTGTCAGGCAAGTGGATGTGCTCGGCGGCGGCTTTTTCACGCAAGATTGCCATGCGCACCTCGAGCTCGGGAGGCTCGATATCGGCGAGCAGTCCCCATGCAAAGCGCGATCGCAGGCGGTCGGCGATATCCGAGATTTCGTGGGGCTTGCGATCGGCGGTGAGCACGATCTGCCGGTGGCTGTCGTGCAGCGCGTTGAAGGTGTGGAAGAACTCGTCCTGCGTGCCGTCCTTGCCGGCTAGGAACTGCACGTCGTCGACCAAGAGCACGTCACAGTTTTCGCGGTAGCGGTGACGAAAGGCGTGCATCTGATTGGTGCGAATCGCGTGCACGTACTCGTTCATGAAGCGCTCGCCCGAGATGTAGCAAAGGCGCGCATCAGGACGCGTGCGCAAGATCTGATGACCGATGGCGTGCAGAAGGTGGGTCTTGCCAAGGCCGACGCCGCCGCACACGAAGACCGGGTTGTACTTGGGTGGGTAGCTATTGGCGCAGCTCTGGGCAGCGGCGAAGGCCAGCTGGTTTGAGGGACCGGCGACAAAGGTGTCGAAGTTGTATCGAGGATTGAGGGCGACGTTGATGATCGAGTTGTCGAGCAGCGGATCGGGAAGCTCAGCGCTCTGTGTTGTCTGGGCGACACCGTTTGAGCCGGAAGAGCTTCTCAGCGCGGCACTCTCACCTGTGCCCTTGGCGCTGTTGCGTGGGCTTGGCAGGCTCTCGGCGGCAGCCTGTGCGGCAAAGCCCTCTGAATCGGAAGGCAGAAGATCTCGGTGGCTTGACATACGTGCGTCGGCGTTGGGCGAGCCAATGGGTGGCGTGGGCAAAGAGCCGGGCGGATTGGGGTCGAGGACTTCGAACTCGACTTCGTACTCGGTGCCAGTCTCTGCTTGCAGTTCGCTCAGGACGGTATCGAGGTAGTTCGATTCAAACCAGAGCCGGACATAGGGATTGGGAGCCTTGAGGCGGAGGGTCTGGCCGTCGATGGAATCGCACTCGATGGGCCGCAGCCACATATCGAAGTTTTGCGGGGCGATTCGTGTCGATAGTCGGCGCAGGGCCGAGCTCCACAGTTCGTTCAAGGTCGAGTCCTCTGGGCGTCGAATCCACAGCCCCGGAGGTCGCGATTCACAGGACCTCGAACTGGGTGTGGATAGCTACGGCAAGTAGCCAAAATAATGTAAGAATTAAGGGCGGTAGCTTGTGAACAAGAGTTCCCGTGCCCACAGCGCCTTCGCCAGAACCCTAGGCCGGGAGCCTGGCCTGTAACCCTTGAAGTTAACAACGAAAAAACCAATTCTCTCAGACCGGCGCGCCATGTACAGGGTGCGAGTCCCCCGCGAGGGATAGTTGACTAGCAAATGCAGAAATGGATCGGAAGGACAAAAGGGTACAGATTTCACAACACTATGATCTGACTTCGCTCCCGTTCGAGGATTTTTGGGTACCGGCGAAAACCGAAGTCGCTTGCCCAGAAAGCGGATCGGCCAATCACGCTCGCCTGCGCGGAGGCAGCCATTGTGGCCAGCGTTGATGCGCAAACGCGCATGGCATCGGGTTTTGCGGGTTGGTGCATCGGCAAGAGCGCATGCCATCGCGGGGGGAGAGAGGATGGTGCGCGCGCCAGGTGCGCGGCCGGGCCTCGATGGACTTCGGGCACCCGCCTGTCCGGCGGCCGGATGCGGCGCTTGGCAGTGGCCTCGGAGATTCCCATGTGTTTACTTGGGTTTTCCTGGCTCCGGATTGGCCAAAAAAACACTCTCAGCTTGACACCATGGATGGGCTCGGATATCGATCTCCGCTCTTAAGAGGAGAGTGTCGTGAAGCGTACATACCAACCACATAATAAAAGTCGGAAGCGCACCCATGGTTTCCGAGCCCGCATGAAAACCCGCGGAGGTCGCATCGTGTTGAGCCGACGCCGCGCTAAAGGTCGCAAGCGTCTCGGCGTGACGGCGGCTTCTAAGTAATCTGCCGGCATTTTGGCCGGCAAGACTCGGTTTTGCTTCCCCAAGGCTGTCCGCTTGCGCAAGCGGCCAGAGCTTGTCGGCGTACAGCGCGATGGCAAGTCGCGGCATAGCCGCTACTTTGTCATCGTGACAGATATATCGGGCCGCGGTCGCCTTGGAATCACAGTGAGCAAGAAGGTCGGCAATGCCGTTACTCGCAACCGCGTCAAGCGCATGGTTCGCGAGTTCGTCCGCTGTGCCCGTCCTGGTAGCGTTGCTTGGCCCAGTCCATGGTTGGCTCCCGACGTCGACGTCGTGGTGATTGCCAAGCCCAGTGCCAAAGACGCCAGTGCTCAGGAGCTTTGGACCGATCTCGCCAGCACCCCGCCACTCGCGCGCCCGCTCTCGAGCTCTCTAGGAGCCAGGCATTGAGCCAGGAGCACGAGGCTTGCTGCCCAGGCCATGAGTCGCTCCTCGTCCGACTCTGGCTCGCGCCCGTGCGATTTTACCGGCGGTACCTTTCTCCTTTGAAAGGTAGGCCAACATGTCGTTATCTCCCCACGTGCTCGGAATACGCCATCGAAGCCGTACAAACTCGCGGCGTGCTCATGGGTTCGCTCAAGTCGGTGGGGCGTCTGCTTCGCTGCAATCCACTTTTTGCAGGTGGCTACGATCCTGTGCAGCCGCTAACGCGCGCACAGGAAACCGGACCGCAGCGAGAGAGATGTAAGGACTAATGGAAGACCAAGGCAAACGCTTGCTGTTGGCGGTCGCGATCGCCTTTGGAATCATGATGGTGTGGACCGTGGTGTTCCCGCCCGAGAAACCAAAGGACACCAAGACAAAGGACGGCAGCGCGGAGCTCGCAAAGGATGCGCCCGCTTCTGCCGATCGTCGCGATCGAGAAGGGCCTCCGCCCAGCGATGCAGAAGAGCCCGAGTCCCCCGCCAGCGAAGAAGCCCCGGGGCTTCCACCCGTGCTTGCCCGCGGCGAGGAGCAGTTCTTCGATTTCGAGTTCGACAACATTCACGCTCGCTTCTCGAGCTATGGCGGCGCGCTGCGTTCGTGGCAGCTCTTGGCTCCGCGTCTTCGCGATCGCAGCAAGAACGAGCCGCAAGATCTGATTCGTCTTTCCGACGACCAGCATCCCAACATGCGCGTTTGGTTCGCTGACTCGACCTTCAACATCCCTGCGGATGCAGAGTGGAAGGGCGAGAAGGTCAGCGCCACGCAGATGAAGTTCGTCTGGGCGTCCAAGGACATTCGCGTGGTCAAGGAGATCACGATCCATCCGGCGGAGTTCATGGCGACCATGGACGTGAGCCTGGAGCTGGTCGGAGCCACTACCGCCAAGCAAGCGCTGGCCGTGTCGCTGTACTCGGTGCAGGATCCCGAAACTGACAAGGCACCCGGCATGTTCTCTCGCGTCGATCGGCGCTGGAAGTCGGCCTGCTACGAGGGCGAGGAGGTCCGCACGCAGAGCGCGACCACCCTGGCTAAGAAGGGCGAGAAGCGCCGCACCGGCGACATTGCCTGGGGCGGCTACGTGCATGCCTACTTCTTGGTGGCAGGAGCGCTCAAGCCCTTTGACGACGCCAAGGATCAGCGCACCGATTGCAACGCCTACACGCTGCCCGGCATCGCCGGTGGCATGGGACTGGATCTGGTCCAGGGCAGCTACGACCTAAAGAACGGCGAGCCTGGACTCAAGGCGCGTGTGGC
>JAHEAK010000546.1 GCA_024642805.1 Kofleriaceae bacterium
CTGCGATCGCGGATGCCGGCGCAAGCCCTTTCGACACGGTGCCCATCGATGCCGCTTCTGCGCTGGCAGAGGGCGTGCCCGATGCCGCCCTCGCCCAGCCGACCCAGGATCGCCGATCCAAGCCGAGCGCCGTGAACAACGCCCACCTGCGGGCCGCCGAGCAAGCCTTCAGGGACAAGAACCTGCTCAAGCAGCTGGCCGAAGCGAACGCGGCGCTCAAGGACATGCCACGAAGTCAGCGCGCCGCCTATCTCGTCGGCGATGCGCTCGACAAGAGTGGCGACAAGGTACGTGCCTGTACGTTTTTTCGACGCTCTTCCGCGAAGCACTATCGAGCAAGGGGCTGCGGCAATTGACCACGCTTTGAGCCTGTCCGTACACTAGCTTCCGCGTCAGCGCGTATGGCGCTAGGAGGACTTTCTGTTGCCCAGTACACAGGCCCACGCTTCTTTGCCGGAAGGCACCACGCTCGCTCAGGGGCGCTACCACGTCGACAAGCATTTGCGAGACACCGCTTTTGGCCCGATGGTGCAAGCGACCGATACCAGCACGGGTACCCCGGTCAGTATCCAGTTGCTGAGTGACGAGCTCAAGAGCAAGCCCAAGTACATTGAGGCCCTGCAAACCTTTGCCGCGCGCGCCTCGGCCATCGAGCACAAGAACGTGGCGCGCATCCTCGATGTCGAGGTCGGCGATGGCCAGGCCTTCGTGGTCTGCGAGTTTCTCGACGGCCATCCCCTCATCGACTTGCTCGAGCGAAAACGCGCAGAGGGCCTGAGCTTCTCACCTAAGCAGGTGAGCAACATCACGGCGCATCTGTGCGCCGCCGTCGAAGCCTGCGCGGCGATTGGCGGACACGGCGCTGTGAGCCTCGAGTCGGTGATGGTCAACAAGGCTGGTCGCGTCAAACTCGCTGGCCTTGGCCTTGGCATTCTCGCTCCTGCGGTACGCAATGAGCTGGGGCCACGTCTTTCCCCCGAGACCCACACCGGAGCTCCGCCATCGAGCCAGTCCGATGTGTACGGCGTGGGCGCCGTCGTCTACGAACTGCTAGTCGGCAGCCCGCCGCAGAAAGGCTGCCAGCGGCCCAGTGTGGCGGTCCCTGGTCTTTCCACGCTTGTCGATCAGTTCGTCGGCTCGACGACCAATCCCGATCCCGCGCAGCGCCCTTCGGTCGCACAACTGGGACCGGCCGCCCTGCGCGCGCTATCGACACCTTCCGCAGAGCACGCGCCGCAGACTGGCGAACAAGCTGCCGTCGTCAGCAAGCCAGCCAGGCCGAGCCTTGCCCAGGCCATCACCACGCCAGAGGCCGAGCAAGCGCCTCGCGTGACAGCCAACCACTCGGCGGCGCTAGGACAAGCACTGGCCGAGACACGTGAGCGCTGGCTCATCACCAAGGGCAAGCTCGACTACGGCCCCTACTCGCTTGCCAACATCGTCGAGCAGATCAACAGCAATCAGATCCTGCCCGGCAACCTCCTGGTCGACAACGACACCGGCACGCGCGTCAAAGTCGAGAATCACCCCTTGCTCGGCGACCTGGTCGATGCAGCCAAAGAGAAGCGCGATCACGAGCGGCGCGCCAATGCCGAAGTCGTGCACGCCAAGCAAGAACGCAGTCGAGGTGCGGCCCTGTACATCATCGTGGCGGCGGCAATCCTCGGCCTGGGCGGCGGCGCGTACTTCATCGTCAAAGCCCTCGGCAAGGACAAGGCTACCTCGGAGACCAAGCTGGCCGGTCTTGGCGAAGGCTCGCTGGAGGCCAAGATCAGCTTCCCTTCCGTCGAACAAGCGGAGAAGCGTCGCAGCAAGAATCGATCGCACAAAGGCAGCAAAGCGTCGCAAGGCACGGGCGGCGGCTGGGATGAGAGCCTCGATCTCGACATGGCCGGTGCTGACGGCGGCGATGAGCGACTCAGCGCCAGCCAGGTCAACCCTGTCATTCAGCGTTCCGGTGGTGCGCTTGGCCGTTGTCTCAGCTCGACCAAGACCAGCGATGCCTTCATCGAGTTCATGGTCAAGGGTACGGGCAAGGTCTATCAGGTGCGCGTCAACGGCTCGTCGGATTCCGCGATAGCCAACTGCGTGCGCAAGGTCATGTTCAGCATGAACTTCCCGAGCTTCAACGGCGTGCGCTCCAAGCACAACTTCGACATGTCCTTCTAGCGAACGAGGCTGAGGGTCATGGAAGCCGAAACCGCAAACGCCAACGCGCTCGCCCGCAGAACCCTCGGGCGCAGTGCGCCCTGGGTGTTAGCGCTAGTCTTCGCGGCACTGATGACGCCAGTGGTTCTTGGCGAAACCTGGATCGGTGGCAAGGTCGAGGAAGGTCAGCCTGCTGCTATCACACTGCGGGTCTCACCTCTGCGCTCCTCCGAGCTAGCGCCCGGAAGCGCGATCCTGGTCGCGCGCGCGCAGAAGGTTGACGCCCTAGCCGCCAAGATCGTCAACGAGCGCAACCCTGGCAACACGGGCCCGTGGCTGGGCGCGCTGATGGCTCTCTTCGTCGGCGTCCTCCTTTGGAGTAGCTACCTGCGCCAGGATCACCGTGGGCGTCTGCTGCGAGTGCAGATGGTGAGCCTTGGCCTGGTAGGCCTTTTGCTGGTGAGCGCGAGCGCGGCACTCCTGTTCAGCTCCTTTTCCATCCTGGCCGTGCCGACCTCGACCGTGGCCTTTCTGGTTGGCCGTCGTTCGCACCGCTCCTTGGCCATTGCCAGTGCGTTGCTGGCGGCCCTGGTGATTGCCCTCTTCTTGCGCGCCGATGCCGGGGTGTTCACGATCCTTGCCGTGCAGGGACTTGTGCCTGCGATCGTCTTGCCGCGCCACGCCAGCTTGCTGCGCACCGGCGTCGTTAGCCTTGGCGCGGCAGTGGCCTCGGCGCTGGCCTACCTTCTGGTTTACTACGCGGCCTTTGGCAGCGTTCCGGATCTTGCCGGGGTCGCCCGCTCGAGCTGGATTGCCGCGGCCCTGGGCGCTCCCCTTGGCGCCTGCTTCGCCCAACCCTTGCGTCCTCTGTACAGCTGGCTGTGCGGGGACGTGGCCTCGCCAACACTTCGCCGGCTGGCACGCCTCTCCCAGCCGCTCCTGCGCCAGATTGCCGACAAGAGTCCAGGCACCTGGCAGCACAGCCTGGCCATGGCCAACCTCGCCGAGGCAGCGGGCAAGAGCATCGGAGCCGACTTGCTTCTGCTGCGTGTGGGCGCCTACTACCACGACATCGGCAAGTCGCTCGAGCCCAAGTACTTCCTCGAGAACTTGCAGGGCGGCGAGACAAGCGTGCACCAGAAGCTCACGCCGAGCGCCTCGCGCACGGCCATCTTCGCGCACGTCACGGCTGGCATTGCGGCTGCTCGCCAGGCGGGCCTGCCAGAGCGGGTCATCGATTTCATTCGCAGCCATCACGGCGGCGGTCTCTTGGAATATTTCTGGACCAAGGGCAACGAAGGCCAACTTGAAGGCGAGAGCATCGATACCTTCTGCTATCCCGGGAATCGTCCACAGTGCCCGGAGACGGGCATCATGTGCATCTGCGACGCGCTGGAAGCCGCCACGCGCTCCCTAAAGAGCCCTGGCACTGACGAGATCGAAAACATCGTCGACCACATTCTCTTCGGCAAGATTCGCGCGGGCCAGCTCGATAACTGCGGCCTCACCCTGGTGGAGCTTCTGTGCATTCGCGACGCCCTGTGCGTGGTCTTGGTGGAGGCGCACGCCCCGGCCCGAAGCGCGCGCGTTGGCGCCGACGCCATTTCGACCGCCAATGCTCGCCCGCAGGCAGCCGCTTCGCTCAAGCGTCGCTCGGCAAGCTTCGGGGCCCTGCACTCCATTCGTCTCGATTCTCTCGATCGCCCCAATGCCTCGTGGGGCACTCCGAGCAAGTCGGCGGAGCGGCCCGCTGCCGACATCGGCCTTGCCGCTACCGAAAACATGGACGAGGAAGGTCCCGCTCTCGCAGCGCAAGCGAAGGCTGAGAGTAGTTCTGAATCTCTCATCGACCCGATCACGCCAGTGGCCCCAGATGAGGAGCTCGACAGCGAGGTTGGGCCAGAGGTGTCGGAAGCAGACCCAGGGGCAGAACTAGAAGCGGACGCGAAGAAGGCACCCGAGAAGGCATCGCAGAAGGCATCGCAGCCGGATCGTGCAGCCGGCTCAGGGGCGAGGGCGGAATCGGGCCTG
>JAHEAK010000040.1 GCA_024642805.1 Kofleriaceae bacterium
GATGTCGGCGACGGCGACCGCGTAGCCCTTGTCGGCAAGGCCTTGTGCGATGTGTTTTCCGAGGCCGCGTCCTGCTCCAGTGACCACTGCGATCTGCATGGCTGCATCCTACCTCAAGGGGGCGGGCTCGGGAGCTGCTACGCTCTCTCCTGCCATGTCACCCGTGTTGTCAGCCGCTACCTCACAGACTGTCGGTACGAGCGAGCGAGTTGTCGCCATTGGTGACCTGAATGGATCGCTCGAGGTGCTCTTGCGCATCTTGCACGGCTTGCAACTCATCGACAGCAAGCGGCGCTGGAAGGCGCGTCACACCCATTTGATCCAGGTCGGCGATATCTTCAATCGCGGCGGCGGCGCGCGCGAGGCCCTGGGCCTGTTGATGGACCTGCAGCAGCAGGCTGCCGCCAAGCACAGCAGGGTGAGCGTGCTGCTCGGCAACCATGAAGTAATGACGGCCATGGGCAATGAGGCCTACTGCGATGAGGCCGAGTATCTGTCCTTCGCGAGCAAGGCCGAGCGACGTTCCTGGCCGGCGCGAGTTCGCAAGGCCACAAGCCAGCTCTACGCGGAGCGCGACGATCAAGGTCGCACGGCGCCGCTCTTTCCGCGCCTCAATGCATGGAAGGCTCTCAACGCACCCGGTCAGCAGGCGATGCGCAAGCAACTGGGGCCGCGTGGCAAGCTCGGTCGAGTCTTGCGCCAGCTGCCCATCGTGGTTGTCGATGGCGATCTTGCCTTCGTGCACGGCGGCATCACGCCCCACTATGCACGTCTTGGTGTCGAGGCTCTCAACCAGGCTGGCGTGCGCGCCATGTGTGAGGGACCGGCCCTGTACAGCGACCTCGACAAGAACAATCTCTTGCGCTCGAGCACGGGCCCGCTGTGGAGTCGAGCCTATGCCAAGTCGAACTCCGCGCAGACTCGTGCACAGCTTGCCAGCTCGCTTCGCCACCTTGGTGTTCGCCGCATGGTCATCGGTCACACGATGACGCGCGCTATCGACAAGGGGAAAGACGGCGCCATCCTCCTGCGCCACGGCGGCAAGCTGGTGTGCATCGACGTCGGTCTTGGTCGCTCGCCAGATATTTGCGCTGCCCTGGTCGTGCACAAGGGGCGCGGCCAGGAGTGGACGCCGAGCGGCTTCCGGCGCCTTTGGGGGCGTTGAGTCTTCGCAATCACTCGTGCGTGTGTCGCTTGTGGCCAGGTGGTGGGCGAGTACAAGGTGGTCCAGACCACAGTCATGGCCTGCGGCAGTGACCTGGCCACTGCCCTGGTCGCACAGGCTGGGCCAGGTCGAGGCTCCAATAGAACGCCGGGACGACACAAAGCGCATGCGCGGCCTCGGCGATTGTATTAGCCTCCACGGCCATGAAGATTTCACGTGTCTTGGTGACGCAGTTGGTCGGAGTGGGCGCAGTCGCTCTAGGGGTTGGTCTCTTTGCAGGGAAACTTCTGGCCGCCAAAGGCGCGCCCAGCGTCGAGCCCGATGCCTATCTGCAGCAGAGTCCCGGCGCCGTGCGCAGCACGCAAGCATCCGATTTCGGCCTGGGCCCAAGCCACGTGTCCAAGCTCAAGGCCTACCCGCCGGCCGGCAAGGGCGATCGAACGCCTCTGGATCTGTGGCGCTATGCGGGCCGCGGCAAAAGCTCGTACACCTCGCCGACCTTGCCCGTGCCCTTTGACGAGTGGCTGATCAAGAACCAGAAACAAAAAGTTAAACTCATGGAAGATGTGACGGCCCACATGCAGGGTCGTTTCGATTTCAGTGGAACGCCGGTCGAGGGCGCTTCCATGTCAGGGGGCAAGCCGGTTATGCGAGGGCCTGTCACTCGACTGCCCAAGGGCGTGGCCTCCTTCACGGAGCTTGCAACGCTCTCCGCCGACGAGATTCGCCAGCGCGGGCTCTTTCCCTTCCTGCCCCTCGCGCATCCTCTGCAGAGCACGGCGCACATGGTCTTTCCCAAGGTGTGGACCGACGCGCATCCCGAGCACCTTCGCATCGACGTGGATCACGACTTCCCCGACGCTTACCTTCCTGAGTTTCCGCCGCCCCTCTTTCTCACCACCCACAAAGAGCTTGGCGACGTCACCGATGGCAAAGAGATCACGGTCGGCAACTACTACGAGATCTTCGATGGCCTCTTGACGCCCGAGCAAATGGAAGGGCTCAAGGAGCTGTTGCGTCCCACGCCCAGCACCTGGTTCAACCAGACCCAGCACCGCGTCACTGAGAAGCCGAGCGCCGGTGTGAGCTGCCTTGCCTGTCACGTCAATGGCCACACCAATGCCGCCTTCGAGCTGGCCCCCGACTCGCGTCCCAACCTGGCTCGCTTGCGCGTCGACACGCCCAGCTTGCGCGGCAACTACAACATGATGCAGCTGTCCTCGAAGCGTTCCATTCGCGGGATGGATCACTTCGCGGAGGTCGAGGAGTATTTCGATGGCGATCCGGGCATGCAGCAGGCCATTGGCCCGCGGGGTGCGCAGCGCTCCGTCACCAATCGCATGGGCGACTTCAATGCCATCATCGATTTTCCTCCGGCGCCGAAGCTTGGGCCCCTCGAGCGCCTCTTCGCCGACAAGGCCAGCGAGAGCGAGCTGCGCGGGGAAGAGCTCTTCTGGGGCAAGGCCAAGTGCGGACAATGTCACTACGGACCGGCCTTCACCGACGACTACATGCACGACCTCCAGGTTGAGCGCTTCTATCCTGGGCGCCCTGAAGGACCCATCAAGACCTTTGCGCTGCGCGGAATCAAGGACAGCCCGCCCTATCTGCACGATGGCCGTCTGCCCACTCTCGACGATAGCGTCGAGTTCTTCAACTTGATTCTCGAGCTAGGGCTCAGTGGGCAAGAAAAGGCCGATCTGGTCGCCTATCTCCTGTGTCTATAGGTGCACTCGGCGGCCAGAACGGTAGGATGGCTCCGAAAGCAAGGAGCACCGGATGTTGGATTTGAAAGCCAAACTCGCTGCGGCCGGCGTGGTCAGCGCCGACCAAGTCAAGAAGTTCGACGAGCAGCAAGCCCAGAAGCAACAAGCCCAAAAGCAGGCCCAGCAGCAGAAAGCCGAGCGGCAACAGGCCGAGCGAGAGCGGAGCGCTCAGAAGCGTTCGGCCAAGAAGAGTGATGGCAAGCCGACGGGCGGCTCGCAGCAAAAGCGCTTCCACAAGAAGCCTCGCGATCCTAACTACGTCGATGTGGCTTTGCTCAAGCAGCTACCCAAAGGCGAGGCCTACGATCGCATGCGCAAGCTGGTTGTGCGCATGCGCCTCGACGATGCCGAGAAGACCATCCCCGCCGAAGACGATCAGACTTTCAACTTCGTGACCTCCAAGGGGCGCATTGGTCGCCTTTACCTCAAGGCAGACACGGTTGCCAAGCTGCGCGAGGGCAGTGCGGCCATCAGCTCCTTCATGTCGCATCATGGTCTGGCGCACTGTGTGTTGCCCAAGGAGGTTGCTCTGGCCTTCGCGCAGATCTTCCCTCTGTGGTTGCGGCATCTGCTCGATCATCCCGAGGCCGGCAAGATCGAGGAGCCTGAGCCGAGCAAGAGCGACGCACCCGAGGCGAGCGCCAAGGATGCTGTCGAATCGGAGCAGGCGGAGCAAAGCCAGGACCAGCCGCCCATGACGGATCCGGGCGTCGCCTAGCTGCGCCGGCTCGCTACAGGGCTTTCCAGCGAGTCAATAGATCGACCAGTGCCTCGGGAGGGTTCTCGGGGAGCGGCTTGCCCTGATGATCCAGTTTGTTGATGCCGTGGCAGGAGGCGCACACGCGAATCTCGCCGGGCGCGAAACTCACCCACTGGCGCTCGCGCACGACCGGCTCGAAGCTAGGGTCGACGAGTTGCCAGGACAGAGCGCGGCGAGCGGGCACAAAGGCAGCCATGGAGCCATCGAGGCCGATAACCGTCGAGCCTTCCGGGCCGCCTTCGTTGCTGAGCAAATCGGGACCGTGGATGGGGCGCGAAAGCGGTCGGCGTCCATCCCGCAAGTTGGAGTAGCCGCGCACGTAGTCGGCCTCGAAGAACTGGATGTGCGCCACATCGTAACCGGCGTTGCCATCGGCCGAGGACACGCCGCCGGGAACGGTCAGGAAGTAGGGTTGTTGCACGTCGTTGCGATCGCGCGAGGTGACGTTTCGCGACACCAGGAGAGCCAGGTCGCGATCGCGCAGCCACTGACTGAGCTCCGCGGGGTCGACACCTGCGCTGTCGAAGAGGGCTTGCTCGATGTCTGGCACCGGCAATCGGCGGAAGGGGGGAGCTTCGCGAGGAGCGACCTCCACGGGGTCGAGTTCCCAAAGCACGCCAGACCAGGTGGCTAGCTCATCCGGTGACCACCAGGAAAGGGTGCGCTCGATGCCACTTGTGAGCGTGCCGCCTGGCTTGAGTCGACCGGCATCGGCGACAAGCACCTTGATGCGAAATTCGTAGTTCCACTTGGGCGAGGCCACCGAACCGAGGTTTTTGAGCGTGTCGGTCGCGTCGGTATGCACGGCCAAATAGGTCCCGTCCAGTTGGCGCATCGGGTTGCGGTAGTAGCCGGTGTCGCGTGGGATCGAGGCCTCCTCCGTCCACGGTGTGAGTGGCAAGACCCGCATGTCCTCGGGATTGACCAGCGGATCGCCTTCCATCTGCACGATCACACCAGAGCAGCCGGTTCCAAACTCCTGCGCGATGGTCGACAGGTACCAGGCCGGATCGGTGGGATCTTGTCGAATCTGAAACGCGCCGCCGTCGTCGGGCAAATCGATGCTGCTGCCGCGATGCAAATCGGGAGCTCGGAAGGCCAGGGCCGGATCGTCGCGAAAGCTGCCTTCGGAGAAGCTTCCGCCCCATTCGTGGCGACCGACGTGATTGAGGGTTTCCTCCTGCGTGCCGTCCTGGTTGACCTCCCACACGAAGAACTGGTTGAAGCGATGGGGCTCGATAGCGGCGTCAAAGGCAGGATCGTCTTCGTTGCGCGGCTCGGGATAGACCTCCTGGCCAACCATCGAGGTGGTGGTTGCCGCCGCAGCGCTCTCGTCTGCATAGGTAAAGGGCTCAAAGTTGTTTGCCACCGAAGGCGAGTCGGCTTGTTGATCGCGCTGCAAGTGATCCCATTTGGTGAAGATGACGCGGCCAACGCTATCGACCGAGAGACCGAAGACCCCCGAGGGCGCGTGCTCGATGAGCTCGAACTCACCACGGTCGACATCGAGGCGATAGATGCCTGCCGTGCTCGGCTCCGACTCGTACTCGTCGAGAAGCGGGTAGTGGTGCATCTCGCCGTTGCGAGGTCGGTCGGAAGCAAAGAGGATGGCGTCGTCGGAACCGTAGATCGGCGAGACGTTGTTGAAGTCCTCAGGTTGGCCCGCCACCTTGGTGATGGTTGCGACTTCGCCTTCCGCCAATCCGCTCACTTCGTAGATCTGCCAAACGCTGCGCGGACGCAGGAACTGTTCGCTGGGAGCACCGATAGCCATGGAGAAGAGCGCGCGATTGCCGCTCCAATGCACGGTCGGTTCGCGCACAGCGATGCCTTTGTCGGTCTGCATCTCGCCCACTTCGCCGAAGCCTGCCTCGCGAGTGAGATTGCGCAGCGTGCCATCGGGGTAGCGAATCATCAGATCGCCGCCGCGCGGCGCCGCTTCAAATGAGCCGCGATGGTTGGCAAAGGTACTAACGACGGTGCCTAGTCCGCCGATGGGAACCTGGGTAACGAACAGGATGGTTCCAACCTTGCCTTCGAAGACCTCGTTCTTGTCACCACTGCCATCGCCTCCGCAGGAGCTGGTCAGGACGAGCAGTAGCGAGGCAAGACAGGTATAGAGGTGAGATCTCATTTGTGTTCTCTCTCGACAAAAAGGTCTTTTGTCAGGCTCGAGCGCAGCGCGTGCCCAACGGTAGCTCTACTTTTGAGCAAGCACCAAGGGCCTGTGCTACCGCCATTGCAGCCTGGCCGGGCGGGTCGCGGTGTCGGACCTCCCCAGCATTTTGGGGCTTTTGAGAGCCATGACGCCAGGAGTCGGGGGAATGGCCCCCCAACTTTGCGCACATGGCGGCGTTACCAGCTCGTATTTTGACCCAATTATGGCCGCCGACTTTTTTGGCGTGGGCAGTGCACTAGCTGCGTTCAACGAAAGGGATGCGCGACCTACTTCACCTCATCTTCGAATACCGCCGCTTACTGGCGCGTGCGGAGACAGCTGCGTGCTTGCGCCCTGCGTCGCAACGGCGTCTGGTGGCGCTGGAGAAGCTCTTCGGCAAGGAACCAAACACGGTCGATGAGAGCGCGTCTGCCAACCGCCGTCATGCGCGCTGTGAGATTCAGGCGCCAGCGACGATTCGTCTCGAAGGTCGCGTGCAGCCCGTCAACGTCGTCAACCTTGGTGGTGGCGGTGTGTGCGTGAGTCCTGCGCCCAATGTTCCGCAGGGCACCACCGCGCTCTTGCGTATCCTCTCCGAGGACAAGACGCGCGTGTACCAGTATCAGGTTCGCGCCAGCTGGAGCACCCGTTCCAACGGCGAGTCGCACATGGGCATGCCTTTTGTCGGCATTCCCCGAGAAGTGCCGATCGAAGATGATCGTGCCCAGTTGCTGCTTCTGGCGCCACGAGTCGATGGTGAAGACGCCGAATTAGCGCGCTGACCTTCCCTCACAAACGCATCGCCACCAAGTAGCGAACGCGCGAGCCGATAGCTGGCTATACTCGCGCCAGTCGATGTCGGAATCAGCAACGGCAGATGCTTCGGTCCAACCCGCGGGTCGTTTCGGTACCTTTGGTGGCGTCTTCACGCCCTGCGTACTGACCATTCTCGGTGTCATCATGTTCATGCGCGCCGGTGCTGTCGTCGGCCAGGCAGGCATCTGGCGGGCGCTAATCATCTTGCTGATGGCCAAGAGCATCACCACGCTCACCACGCTCTCGCTCTCAGCCATCGCCACCAACACCGAGGTGCGAACCGGCGGCGTGTACTACATGATCTCGCGCACCCTCGGGCCGGACTTCGGAGGCGCCATCGGCCTGACACTCTTCGTTTCGCAAGCGGTGTCGATTGCCTTCTACGTGATCGGTTTTTCCGAAGCACTCTTTCTCATCATCTCGCCCGAGGGCAGCGCGCTCAGCCACACCTTGCAGAGCTACATGGTTCCGCAGCTGACCACCTCCTTTGTGATCCTCCTGGTCTTCGCGCTGACCTTCAAAGGCGCGGACGTCGCGCTCAAGGCGCAGTACATCATCTTGGCCGTGTTGCTCTTGTCGGTTGCCTCCTTCTTGATCGGCGGCCTGCTTCACTTCGATGCCTCGATCTTTGGCAGCAACGGCGGTTCGCGCGCGGGTACCTCCGAGGTGCCAGGCCTGGGCTTCTGGGTGGTCTTCGCCATCTTCTTCCCAGCGGCGACCGGCATCACGGCTGGCGCCAACATGTCAGGCGATCTCAAGGAGCCATCCAAGTCCATCCCCAATGGCACCCTCATGGCCATTGGCTTCACCTTCGCCATCTACCTGGCCGAGCTCGTCCTGCTCGCCGGCTACGCCGATCGCGAAGCCCTGGTCAGCGATCCCCTTGGCACGCTGAGCGACATGAGTGTGTTTGGGCCGCTCATCATTGCCGGGGTCTTTGCGGCCACCCTGAGCTCTGCGTTGGGAAGTTTTCTGGGAGCGCCACGGATTCTGCAGGCGATGGGGCAGGACAAGCTCCTGCGACCCCTCGAGTACTTTGGCGTCGGTCACGGGCCCTCCAATGAGCCGCGACGCGCCACCGTCCTCAGTCTCATCATTGCCGAGTGCATCGTCTGGGCCGGCGGCCTGGATCTGGTCGCGCAAGTCATCTCGATGTTCTTCTTGATCGCCTACGGCATGATCAATCTCTCGGCTTTCGTCGAGGGACGATCGGGCAACCCGAGCTTTCGGCCGCGCTTCAAGCTCTTTGGCTGGCCCGCTGGCCTGGCTGGTGCCATCGGTTGCGGTGTTGCCATGGTCAAGATCGACGAGACCTTTGCGCTGATCTCCATGGCTATCGCCGCCACCACCTACTACTGGCTCAAAGGCCGTGCACAAGGCGATTGGGGCGACGCCAAGCGCGGTTACATCTTTGCGCGCACCCGCGAGAACCTGCTGCTCCTCGAGAAGTCGCCGCCAGATGCCAAGAACTGGCGTCCAGCCCTTGCCGTCATCACTGACGATTGCGAGCGCGATCGCGCCATGATTCGCTGTGCCTCCTGGCTCGAGAACGAGCGCGGCATTCTGTCAGTCCTGGAGCTGCGTCCACACGCTGGTGAGCCTCACCAACGGCACATCGAGCGTCGCGATCGCTTGGCCAAGGTCAAGCAGGTGCTCCACAGCCGCGGCATCGTGGCCTTTGCCGATTCTGTGGTCGTCCCGGATGTCTCAGACAATCTCGACACGGTTCTTCAGAGTTATTCTATTGGCAGCTTGCGACCCAACACCGTCATGTTCTCCGTGCCACCTCCGGGGCAGGACGATCGCCGCGGTGAGCTCATCGACATGATGGCGACCGTGGCCACCTTCAACATGAACGTCGTGGTTTACAAGGGCGCACGGGTCGACGATAGCACTCGCAAGCAGCGCATCGATCTGTGGTGGCACGGCCAGCAAAACGGTTCGCTGATGGCACTCTTTGCCTATCTGGCCAGTGACCATGCCGAGTGGCGCAATGCCCGCATCCGCATGCTGCGCGTGGTCAAGACCGGTGGCGAGCATCAGGAGGCCGAGCAAGAACTCAGTCAGCTCATCGCTTCGGCGCGCATGACCATGGACGTCGAAATCGTACTCAGCGAAAAGCCTGTCAGCGAGGTGATTGCTGAACGCTCGGCGTCGGCGGATTTGGTCATTCTCGGACTTGCCGAAAAGGATCTCTGGGATTTCTCCGGATTCCTCGAGAGTCGCGACCCTCTGCTCGCCAAGCTCCCGCCAACGATCTTGGTTCGATCCACGGGCGAAGTCGATCTGATGGCCTAGGTAGCAGCGGCTGTTAGCCTCGTGTTGATCTGCTTGTGCGCATTGCCATGCCGGGCCGCCCGTGGCTAGAGTCGCTCCATGCAAAAGCTCGGATGTGCTCTCGCTCTGCTGTGTGTGTTCTCGTGCGGCAAGGGCAAGCAGCCCAGCGAGCAAACACAGACAAAATCGGAACCCAAGCTGGCCGATCCGGCGCCTAGCCAGCCCGCGCAGGCAGACGAGGCCACAGCCCCTGCCAAGGCCACCGAGCCGGCGATTCGTGTCGATGGCTTCGAGACCCCCGAGTCGATCCTCTTTGATGCCGATCGCGACCTCTATTACGTGTCCAACATCGCCGGCAAGCCCACCGATGTCGACGGCAATGGCTTTCTATCCAAGGTCAACCCGGATGGCAGTGTGGCCGATCGCCGTTGGATCGAAGGCCTCGATGCTCCCAAGGGCATGACCATCTGGCACGACATGCTCTGGGTCGCCGACATCAGCAAGCTGCGCAAGTTCGATATCGTTACCGGGGAGGCGCGCGGGGTCATCGAGATCAAAGGGGCGACCTTTCTCAACGACGTGACGCACACCGACGATGCGGTCTATGTGTCTGACACCGGCGTCGACAAGGACTTCAAGGGCCTCGGAAACGACGCGATCTACGCCATCGACAAGGACGACAAGGTCGAGACTTTCGTCGCCAATCCCGAGCTTCATGGACCCAATGGTGTGACGGCCCATGAGGGCGCTCTCTACATGGTCACCTTCGGCGCCGCTGAGCTCAATCTCGTCAACAAGGGTGGCGTTCGCAAGTTGGCGGAGCTGCCAACGGGTGGCCTCGATGGCATCGAGTTCACCGCAGAGGACGCAGTCGTGGTGTCCAGCTGGGAGTGTGGCTGTGTGTACGCTGGGCCGCTCAAAGGGCCTTTCGTCAAGGTCATCGACAAGGTCGAGAGCCCTGCGGATATCGGCTGGGATGCGCGTCGCCGGCGGGTCTTGATTCCGCTCTTCAACGAGAACGCGATCGCGATCCAGGCGCTGCCATAGTTGCCGCGCCCTGGCGCTCGCGGCTCAGCGCATTAGCCGTAGATGGAGACTGACTGCTCGAGGTACTGGCCCTTTTCGACGGCGTCGAGCATGAAAGCAGCGACATCTTCGCGAGCGATGCTCGAGCCAACCTTGCTCAGATCGAGGACGGCCTTGACCGAGTGAGCGGCGGGCTTGTTGTTCAGGCCGGTGGGTCGAACGATGGTCCACGCCAGTCCGCTCTCCCGCACGTCGTCTTCCATGCGCGCCATGTCTTCGAAGGTCCTGGTTAGCAAGAGGGGCATGATGATGCGCCCGAACACGAAGTTCGATTTTTGAGCCTGGGCCCGGCTGTCACCGACTCCAATTGCCGACACACATGCAAAGCGTTTGACGCCCGCCGCCTTGGCCGCTTCGAGGGCGTTCTTGGTGCCTTGCGAGCGCACGGTGCTCGAGCGATCCATGGTGCCCAGGGCGCTGAGAACGACCTCACTGCCCTCAACGGCCGATTTCATCACCGTGGGATCTAGCGCGTCGCCTGGCACGACGCGCAGCTTGTCGTGCTCGATAGCCAGGGCGGAGGGCGTGCGAGCGAGGGCGCAGACTTCATGACCACGTGCGAGGCCGAGTTCGACGAGTTTCCTGCCAACTCCGCCCGTGGATCCAATAACCGTGATCTTCATCGTGATGCTTCCTTGTTTACTGGCAGGCCTTGGAAACCGTCACCATGGCGCGCAAGAGTCGGCCAACGGCCATGCGATCGGCGGCGTCGACTTGAATGGGTAGCTCCGTCATCCAGCGGTCCTGCGGATCAATGGTCAGGACTTGCTGAGACAGCTCGATGTTGAGCCTGGACTTCTTGAGGATCGGCATGCGCTGTCCCCACCGGCCGGCGGTCTCGAAGTAGCGAGCCGCGAGCTCGATGGCAATCTCGCGCGCCTGGTCTTGCAGATGCTGTTCGATCCAGAGGATGACCTCGGGCTGCTCCATGCACAGGCGAATTCGAAACTCGTCGGGGGCTCGTGGAGGCGTGGAAGCTATGTGATCTGCGTGGGCCATCGCCTTGAGATTGCCCGTAGGCGATCGCGCGGGCCAATTATTGGCGCAAAAGCAAAGGCGCGACCCCGAGAGGCCGCGCCCTGTCTTTGCGCTAGTTGGTCCTGTCTTTATAGAAGTAGCCCCTAGAGGCCGTTTGAGGCCACGTTGTCCAGTGCAAGTAGCAGGTCGGCATCGACATCCTCGAGGCGAGGCACGGCCATCTCGTCGAGGCTGGCGTTGAAGAGGCCGCAGTCGGCTGGCTCGCCAAGCGACTGGGTTTGGGTGACGGCTCCTGCCTGGTGGACGCTGGCATTGAGGAAGGTCTGGTTCAAAGAGGTGTCCCAGCACTCGACGGCGCTGAAGCTCTGGTCATTCTCGAGGCTGCCACCGATGGCATCCGCTTCTGCGCGCCCGGTACCCTCGTCGAGGAAGGCCAGTCGCACGCCGATGTCTTCGCCGATGCCATCCTTAGGCTCGGAGACGTCGAAGTTGGCCTGGAAGTCGACGAAGTCGACGGTGTGCTCTGGCGACACGACGTGACCGTAGAGGTAATCGAGGTCGACAGGCACACCGTCCTCACTATCCTCGGCGATGAAATCTCGGAAGACAGCGACCACGAGGGCCACTTCGTTGTCGGGTTGATTCTCATCGGGACCCGCCGCGAAGAGAGCCGCGAAGCGACCGCTGCTGTGCGCGTCGCCCGGGTCGTAGGCAGGGTTGTTCTCTGCGTTGAACTGATTGTCGGCACTCAAGTCCCACACGGTGACGCCCACGCCGCGATCGTCGTTGCTCAGATCAGGGGTCGCGCCGCCGTAGATGACGGGCGTGAGGGTCGCCAGGTCGGTGGAGGCTCCGCGCAGGAAGGCGTACTCGAATCGGAAGTCACCCGCATCACCGGTGTCTTTGATGTAGGCGGCCACGTAACCGTAGTCGTCGGCAGGAAAGGGACCCCAGACAAATTCTAAGGTGTCACTGTTGTAGGCCGTCGGCGGCAGCGAGGTCACAAAGTCGAGCATGTCGACGGTATGGCCGACGGTTCCGTTGATGCCCTGAATGAGGGGGGCCGAGGAGCGTGGGTACACGGCAGGCTGCCCGAGCAGGGTGGCGGTGGTGGCGTTGTCTTGCGCGGCCTCGAGTTTGGCGCGCGTGGGCAGAGCCGAGCGATAGACCGCAAGCTGCGCCTGATCGATGTCGGAGCCTTGCTCCTCGACCGCGCATGCGGTGGTTGCCAGAGCCAGAGTGCCAAGTGCGAAGCCAAGTGAGTAACGAGTGAGTGTCATGGGAAGTCCTTTGCGTTGGAGGTAGTTGGCGGCGGTGTCGATTCTGGATAGAGCAGGGCATGTGCCAAGAGCGAAGACGTGTAAGCCTTCTGATTTAAAGGACTATTCGGAGAGCGCGATCGTAGGAGAATCCGACACTGCCGGGCATGACCACAACACCGGGGCACGACCTGTATGGCAAAACACCAACATGCTAGGATGAAGTGTGGGATGCGAACGATCCCCGGAATGTGGGTCGAGGGAATGTGGGTCAGGGGAATGTGGGTCGAGGGATGACTCGTAGCGGAGAGCTCTTACCGCCCGGGCGAATTCTGGTCATCGACGACAACGATCTTGTCGTGCAGGTCATTCGGCTTCACCTCGAGCCTGCCGGCCATGAGGTGGTGACCGCCAGCAGTTGTGACCAGGCTATCGAGCTGCTTGGCCAATCGACCTTCGACGTCATTGTTTCCGACTTGCAGATGCCCGGCATCGGTGGGCTTGGCATTCTCGCGTTCGTCGCCGACAACGAGATCGATTCGCCTGTCATCATGCTCTCGGGAAATGCCGAGACCGCCATGGTGCTCGAGGCGATTCACAAGGGTGCCTTCGACTATGTGTTGAAGGACGGCCACCCTGCGCCCCTGCACTCGGCGGTCTCACGCGCCTTGGCCCATGTTCGACTCATCCGCCAGAATCACGCGCTGGTCGACATGCTCCAGGAAATCAACCAGCACTTGGAGGAGCAGGTCGCCGAGCGCACACAGGCCCTCTCGCGCACCAACGAGCGTCTCTCGCAAGAGAGTGAGGAGCTGCAGCGCACCATTCGCGACCTGCAGCAGACGGAGCGCCGCCTCTTTCAAGCCGACAAGATCGCGAGCATCGGCATGCTCACGGCTGGCGTGGCCCACGAGATCAACAATCCATTGGCATTTCTGATGCCAAACGTCGAAACCATTCACGGCTGGCTCGAGGCCTTGCCGGCCGGCACACCGATGCCCGAAGGGCTGGAGAGTCGCACTGAGATCATGGACCTGGTGGGCGAGTGCGGCGAAGGGCTCACTCGCATTCGAGACATCGTCCGCCAGCTCAGCCTCTTTTCGCGACAGGACGTGCCTGATCCAGAGCGTGTGCAAGTGAGTTCCCTCGTGCGCACGCTCGTGCAGTTTACCTCCAGCGAAATCAAGCACCATGCCGAGCTCAGCTTCGAGCTCGATGATAGTTGCTTCGTTCTGGCCTGCCCCGGGCACCTGCACCAGGTCTTGCTCAATTTGCTCGTTAATGCCGCGCGGGCCATTCCCAGTGAGACCGAAGGACGCATTCACCTGAGCGTCAAGCAGGAGTCTGGGATTGTCGCCATTGCCGTGTCTGACAATGGCGTCGGCATCGCGCCCGGAGACATCCGCAAGATCTTCGAACCCTTCTACACCACACGACGTGGAGCCGAGGGCACCGGCCTTGGCCTCTCCGTCAGTCTCGAACTGAGCAAGAAGATGGGCGGTACCATCGAAGTGGAGAGTGTGCTCGGGCAGGGCACCACCATGACCTTGCGCTTGCCGCTGAGCCATGAGCGAGCTGCTCGTCCACGACAGGCCACGGGCCGCGACGAGGACAGCATCGAGGGCAGGGGCAGCAGTATTCTGCTGCTCGACGACGAGGAAGCCACCCTCAAGACCTTCCAACGCGTGCTGGCTCATGACCACCAGGTCTTTGCATTCTCCAATGGCGATGACGCACTCGCCTGGCTCCGCGTTCACGACCTGCCCAGCCTATTGCTCTGCGACATCATGATGCCGGAGATGAGTGGGCCCGAGTTTTACGAAGCGGCTCGCAAGTTACATCCACAGATCGGCGGGCGCACGCTCTTCATGACCGGTGGCGCTGTCACCAAGGATGCGCAAGACTTCCTCACCCAGCATGCGTCGCAAGTGCGTTTCAAACCGATGAGCATTCACGAGATCGAAGACCTGCCCAATCAAGTGCCGCTCGACGCGCCATGAGCATCGCGCTCGTGTTGGCGACCCCCGAACCGGGACGGGCACGGCTGGTTGAGCGCCTCGTCGAGCGTCTGGCCGAGCGCCTGCCCGAGCATCAGGCCACAGCTTTGATACCAGTCTCGATCCTCGAGCTAGAGCACGGCCGCCCCGATGCCGAACTCGAATCGCGCTTCCTGGCGGCCACGGAGGAGCTTGGTGGTGTGCCGGTCATCGGCGGTTTCTCGCTCGGCGCTCGCATCGCGGCCAGAATTGCCAGCGCGTGTGCCGCCAAGGCGCTGATCGCCCTTAGCTACCCCGCTCATCGCCGCTCGCGCCCGGAGCTTGCTCATGGCTGGCCGACGCTGGCTGGCCTGTGCGTGCCGACTCTGCTCGTGCAGGGGACGCGCGACGCCTATGGCAGCGTGTCGAGCATTCGCTCCTATGGGCCCATGCCAGCACATGTCCAGATGCACTGGCTCCAGGACGGCAACCACGAGTGGCTGACTCGCCCGGCTTCTGCAACCAGCCAGGAGCAACATCTAGATAGCGCAGCGCACTGCATTGTCGATTTTCTCGCCAGGGTTTTGGTATCTACAGGCTGATGTCTCCCGAAGATGGCCGCTCCCCGATCCAGCGATCGGGCTTCGAATACTTGCCGGGCTTTATTTCCACGCAAGAGTCTGACGAGCTGGTGGCCTACTTTTCGTCGATCCAGCCGATCTGGGAACAGCGACACCGAGGCGACGAGCACGAGCGTGAGGGAGAGCATCCGCGCCGCCTCACCCGCCCGGTCTACTGGCTCGGTGCCTGGCAGTTTGCCTGCCTGGGCTACTACGCCGAACCGGATCATCGCGAGCATCGCTGCGTGCAGGCCGAGCCCATCGCCGCTCCGATGCAGGCCATTCTCGAGCGCCTGCGCGAGCGACTTCCCGACCACCTGCCTGCACCCCTGGATAGCGGAGCCGAGGTCGAGCTGCCCAACACCTGTCTCATCAACTACTACGGTCGAGACACCAGCGCGCAAGTACCAAGAGACTATGCGCGCTTGCGTATGCATCGCGATCAAGAGCCCGGTCCGGTCATCATGTTTAGCATTGGCCAGCCGGCGCTCTTCGAGTTCGTCGACCCCGAGCGCTCCGCCGAGCCGGAGCTGGCTTTGTGGATGCGTCATCGCTCCGTGTGCATATTGAGCGGCCCGAACTATAAAGAACGCCTATACCACCGAGTGACGCGAGTACGCACTGGCAGCTTGCCGAGCATGTCTACGCAACTTGCCGACTTTGCCCTGCGCCGAGTCAGCGTGTCGTTTCGGAGTGTGCCAGTCGAGCTCATCGAGGAACTCGCAGCGCTACCGGCCGCCAGTTCGGCCAAGGTACGCGACTATGTCGAAACCCTGGCGCACCGCTCGCCTCATTGGCGCGCTCAGTTCGCCGCTCTTGATGCCAAGGGCATCAAGAGTGGCCGCTAAGGGCAAGAGTGGCCGCTAATGGCAATCCTTGCGGCTACAGCGCCGCCAGACACTCGGAGAGGCCCAGGCCCTCGATAGCGCGTACGAGT
>JAHEAK010000547.1 GCA_024642805.1 Kofleriaceae bacterium
GCAAGGATCCGCTCGGTGGCGGACTCGAGCTCGGAGGCGGAAACGATCCGCTCGGTGGCGGACTCGACCTCGGAGGCGGAAACGATCCGCTCGGCGGAGGACTCGATCTTGGAGGCAGCAACGATCCGCTCGGTGGAGGACTCGATCTTGGCGGATCCTCGGGCTCGATGGATTTAGGCGGTCTCGACCTCGGTGGCGGTCTGGGCGGTGGTCTGGGTGGTGGTGATAGTGGTGGTGGACTCGACCTTAGCGGAGGCATCGATCTCGGTGGAGGCATGGACCTCGGCGGAGGTGGCGGCGGAGGTGGCGGCGGAGGCATGAGCCTCGGTGGTGGCATGGACCTTGGCGGATCCTCCGGAGGACTCGACGCCTTGGACCTCGAGGTTCCAGGTGGCGGTGGTGGACTCGATCTCCCCGAGCCCTCGGTGGGCAGCGCCAAACGCACCGAAGCGGGCGATGGCGTCGTCACCTTTGGCAAGCCAAGCAACACGGCCCCTGCGGCCAGCTCGGCGCGATTTACCAAGAAGCACCAGGACGACGATGCGCTGCTCGATCTCGACGAGAGGCCCCTCGATGCACCCGAGGCCAAAGTCAGCAATAAGAATCGCGCGGCGGCCAGCAAGAAGGCCCAGTCCAAAGAGAGCAGCGCAAAGAAGGCCAGTGCGGGCATGGACCGCCGGCAGAAAATCGGAGCGGCCGCACTCGGCGTCGTGATGCTTGGTGCCGGCGGCTTCTATGGATTGCAGTATCTGCAGGGCGAAAAGGAGAAGGGCAAAGTCGTCGGCAAACAGACGGCAGATGCCAAGAAATTGCTCAGCTCCGACGCGCCCGGTCACTGGGACAAGGCCGGTCACGCCGCCGAGCAGATGCTCGCAGCGGATCCGAAAAACGCGGAAGCTGCGGCCATCCTCGGCATCGCGCACTACGCCGCCGCCATGGAGGACGGCAGCAATGTGGAGATGCACCTTAGCAAGGGCAACGCCGCCATCAGCACGATGCGCAAGTTGACCAGCAAGAACTCCTACACGCCACTGGCCGAGGGACTGCACGCGCTGGCCGATCATCAATACGATGAGGCCATCGAGCAGCTGACCCTCGGTGTTAGCCAGAATAAGAAAAACCCCAACGCCCTGCTCTACCTGGGTTGGGCACAAGCTGGCAAGCGCGATGACAATGCCGCCCTCAAGAGCTTCGATGCGGTGCTAGCGCTCGAGCCCAAGCGCATCGCCGCCCTCTACGGCCGCGCCAATTCGCTTGCCGCCCTCGGCAAACTCAAAGAGGCGCAAGAGGCCTATCTCGCCGTGACCACCGCGTATCGCGACACCTTCAAAAAGGATCACATCGGCGGTCTCATCGGCATCGCGCAGCTGGCCGAGGTACAGGGCTTTGGCGACCGCGAAAATCGCTATCTCGAAATCCTGGCCAGGCCCGATATCGCCGAGCACGACCCGCGTGCGGTGGCTAGGGCCTATACCCTGGCCGGCGATGAAGCGCGCAAGGCCGGGCGTCTGAACGTGGCCCTCGAGAGCTACGGCAACGCGATCAAGCTCGATCCTGCCAATCTGGAAGCAGTGGTTGGTCAAGCGGCGACCTCGGTTGCCAGGATGCGCCTCATCGAAAAGGACAAGAGCAAGACCGAGCTGGTCGGCGAACACCTGGCCGACGCCAGCGAAAAGCTTCAGCGGGTTTTGGCATTCGCACCCAAGCACATTGCCGCATTGCTTCTCCTCACCGAAGTTCGCGCGGCCAGCGGCGATACCGAGGGTGCCGCCGACGCCCTTGCCTCCCTCTATGACTTCGATCCCAAGATCGAGTACGCGCCAACCCGCGCGCAGATGGACTTGCTCAAGGGTCGACTGCTCGCTGCGGATCCCACTGCCACGGCCGAGGCCGAAGCGGCCTATCGCTCGGCCATCGAGCTGAGCGAGGAAGGTGGGGTGCAAGCCTCGTTGGAACTAGCGGCGCTCTACACCTCTCTCGATCGCGTCGAAGAGGCCAAGCAAGTGCTCGCGCCCCTTCGCGAGCGCGCCAGCACGGATGCCTCGGTAGCCGTGAGTCTGGGTGTGGCCTACGTCGCTGGTGGAGATCCGGCCGAGGCCATCGGCTTCTTTCAAAAAGCACTCGAGCTCAACCCCACCGATGTCGAAGCGCGCTTTCAGTTGGGACGAGCATTGGTGTCAGCCGAGCGGCCAGAGGAGGCCATCACCGAGCTGAGCAAGGCATACGAAGCCAGCGAGAAGCGCGAGGACATCGGCCTCGAGCTCGCCGAGCTGTACCACCGATTGGAGAAGTTCGCAGAAGCCAAAGAGCTCTACGCCCAGATCCAAAACGGGCCGGCGCCCACTCGCAACGCCCGCGCCAAGATCGGCTCGTACTACGTCAAGATCGGCGATCTCAGTGCTGCGGCGGCCATCGGGGAAGCCCTGCTCGGCGATGACGACAAAGATCCTGCCGGTCTCTATCTCACCGGTGAATCTCTCCTCGATAGCGGCAAGGTTGCCGAGGCGCGCGATCAGTTCCTCGAAGCCACCAAGATCGATCCTCTCGCCGAGTACTTCGAAGCGCTGGGCCGGGCCTACAGCTCCTTGCAGGAGTACACCAAAGCCTCCGATGCTTTCGATCGCGCCATCAGCATCGACAAGAACATGATCGAAGCCCGCCTGGGCAAGGCCGAAGTGCACCTGGACCGTGGCGAGTTTCAGCGGGCGATCGACGAACTCTTACCAGCCCTCGAACTCGATCCGCGTCGCGCCGAAATCTACTATCAAATCGCTCGCTGCTACTTCGAGATGCGCGACTACAAAAAGGCTATCGAATCAGGAACCGAGTCGGTGAAGCGCGACGCCAAGTTTGGGCCCGCGCACATGATCATGGGTCGAGCCTACAGCGCCATCGGCAAGAACAAAGAAGCTGCTAGAGCGTTGGAGCTAGCCACCAAGGCCGGCGAAGGTAGCGATGAGGCCTGGGTCACGGAGGCCTATCGACTGCTCGGCTACGCCATCCGCGAAGCCAACGGCAGCCGCACCGCGCAATACAATGCCTGGCAAAACTACCTGGATCGCGCGCCGCCGGATGACCCGGTGTCCAAGGAAGTGCGCACTCTGATCGTGCCACTGCGACCGCGCTAGCAGCTAGCACGGGCCTCTCTGGCACGCCCTGCGCAGCTGCGCGAGGAGTGGTGTGCGGCGCCATGCCTAGGGGCGTGCCCAGCGGCGTGCGCAACCCTTCCAAGGGCGTGCCCGGCCGCGTGCCGCACTCACATCACAGCTCTGCCTACCCCCTGTATCTATGGCGCGGGCTGGCAATGGGCGGTAGCCTGCCGTGGAGGACTCATGCAACCAGCTGTGCCATCCCGCCTGCGTTCCAGTTTCAAACGCGTTGAAGAGCTTTCCAGCCGCGCGCGCGATGCCGTCGATTTCGTGGCTGACTCGAAGATCTTGAGCGACCTGTCCTTGCCAGGGCTGGTCAGCTTCACCCGCAACCTGCGCTCGCTTCGCGTCGGTCCGCATCTGGCCGTGCACTTTCACGCACAGACACGTGGCCAGCGCGAAGCCCTGGTCGCTGGCGAGACCCGCCTTAGCTATGCCCAGCTCGACGCCGAGATTCACCGCTTGTGTCGAGCCCTGGCCGTCTTGGGACTGAGCAGCGGCGAAGCGGTGGCTCTCATGTTGCCAAACTGCGCCGAGCATCTCATCGCCCAAGAGACCATGCCGAGGGTGGGAGCGCTCTCGGTGCAGATCGGCTATCGCCTCAAGGGCAGCGAGATCGCGCACATCCTCGACAACTCCAATCCGCAGATCTTGATCTATCACTATCAGTACGAGGACGAGGTCAAGCTCGCCATCGAGATCGGCGAGTACCTCCAGGAGTCGCAGCTCCTGGTCGTGGGCGCACCGGCGGGTGCTTCCACCTATGGCAATCGCTACGAAGAGTTCGTAGGCTCACAGAGCCCAACCCTGCCCAAGCTCAGTGGCGCAGGCGAAGGCGGCGTCATCATCTACACCTCGGGCACCACCGGCAAGCCCAAGGGCGCCACCCGTAGTTGGAAGGACACCGGTCTGCAGTCAGTGGCCGATATGATGCACAAGACGGGCATGCGCAGCATGGACCGTCACCTGGTCGTGTGTCCGCTCTATCACAGTGGTGCCCTGGCCTTCGTCAAGATGATGACCGC
>JAHEAK010000548.1 GCA_024642805.1 Kofleriaceae bacterium
GGCCCAGCTCAAGGGCGGCGAGATGTTCGCGCCCTGGCAGGTGTAGACCGTGGGGATGACGCCGTCCTGCACGATGGCGGTGCTGGTCAGCGAGAAGTCGGCGAGAGCGGCATCGATCTCGATAGGCAGGTCGGCGTCGATGGTCACGGCACCATCGATGGCGCTGGGTGCCGCGTCAGCGCTGCTGGCGTCGTCGCTGCTGCAGGCTAGACCGAGGCTTCCGACGAGCAAGAAGAGGCAACAAGATGGGGCGATGCGCATGTCCGCAGGCTACCTCAGAGCGGCCCGATCGCCGAGTGCCATGCGCTGGCATGCGCTGCCATTTCGGGAAAAAAGCCCAGCAGCTTGCTGGCCGGGAGCCTTTGGCAAATACTGGCCGCGTGATTTCTCAAGATTTGCGTGGGCGCCACTGCATCGTTACGGGCGGCAACGCTGGCATTGGCAAGGTGACGGCCCTGGAGCTTGCCCGCGCCGGCGCCGAGGTGACCCTTGCCTGTCGATCGCAAGACAAAGCCATGCGGGTCATCGACGACATCAAGAAGCAGACCGGCAACTCGCAGCTGCACTTCTTGAAGCTCGACCTGGCCAGCCTGGCCAAGACCCGCGACGCCGCCCAGGAGTTCTTGGCGCGCCAACAGCCCCTCGATCTGCTGATCAACAACGCAGGCCTGGCCGGCACGCGCGGGCTGAGCGAGGACGGCTTCGAGATCCATTTTGGCGTCAACCACCTCGGCCCCTACCTCTTCACCAGACTCCTGCTGCCGCTGGTGCAAGCCTCCGCGCCCGCTCGCATCGTCAACGTCGCCAGTCGCGCACACACTCGCGTTGGCGCGATCGACTACAGCGTCCTTCGCACGCGCAGCCGATCCATCGCGGGCTTTCGCGATTACTGCGTGTCCAAGCTAGCCAACGTGCTCTTCAACATGGCACTGGCCGAGCGCTTGCCCTCCCAGGTGCACACCCCCTCCCAGGTGCACACCTATGCCCTGCATCCCGGTGTCGTAAAGTCGGAGATCTGGCGCGACGTGCCCTGGCCCATCCGCCCCTTGATGAGCATCGGCATGCTCAGCCCGGAAGAGGGCGCGCAAACCACGCTGTATTGTGCGAGTTCTCCCGAGTGCGAGGCGGAAAGCGGCAAGTACTACGACAAGAGCAAGGCCGTTGCCATCAACCCCAAGGCCACACGCGCCGCCGCCGAAGAGCTGTGGGCGCGCAGTGAGGCCTGGTGCCAGCCCTACCTATAGCTCATAGGTATAACCCCGAGCTATACCCCCGAGCTAACCCGAAACCGAAAACGCCAAGACCCTCTCCACGTGGAGAGGGTCTGCGTACTCGGGGTCGGCGCTAGTCCTCGGTAGCGAGCTTACTCATTGCCTTGACTCTGGCCGGGCGCCTGGCCACCCATCGAGCTGTCCTCGTAGCCCTGGTTCTCGAGCTGGCCATTGCCCTGGCCCTTGAAGCCGCGCTGTAGACGACCTCTGCCCTGCTTGTGCTCACGCCCCTGCCCCTTAGCGGCAGCAAACTCGGACCATGACACGCTGCCATTCTTGTTGCTGTCGAGGCGAGTGAAGCGCTCGCTCAGGTGATCGAGCTTGTCCTTGCGTTGGCCTTGCTTGAAGCCACGGCCTTGGCGCTCAGGATGAGCGGCGCGCATCTTGGCTCGCTCGGCCATGCGGACTTTCTTTGCCGCCTGCATCTCCGCCAGCGTGATGCCGCCATCCTTGTTGAGGTCGATCTTGGCAAAGTGGATTCGCTGCATCGCGGTTCGCTCCGCTGGGCTCAGCTGGCCGTCCTTGTTGGTATCGAACTGCTCCATGCGCTTGGCGTGACGAGCTTGTCGCTTGCCCTGATGGGCGCGCTTGGCCTTGCCTTGGGGTGCGCTCTTGCCTTGTGCCTTAGCGGGAAAATTGGCTGCGACCATGGTTGGGCGCTCTTTGGACTGCGCGTTGATGCGGCGGTTTGAGTTGGGCCGGTTTGAGTTGGAACTGGCTTCGGCAGAGCCGGCGAGACCGACGGTGACGAAGGCAATCGCGAGCATGAATTTCGAGAGAGACGAGAAACTAAAAGTGGTCATCGGGAACCTCCTGGTTGGTTATCGGGTTGGTTATCGGGTTGGTTATCGGGTTGGTTATGGGGTTGGTGATGGTTCCTGGTAATACAAGGCATGTGCCATGGCTAAGCCAATGGAATCACTTGGCATCGTCGGCCTGGACTGCAGAATCCGCAGGAAGAAGGCTGCGGCATCTGCAGGGCTTTCATCCCCGGGCTTTCATCTGCAGGCTTCCATTGGTGGAACCCATCTGAAGACCAGGCGCAGGCCGAGCTCGAGAGCGCCGACTAGAGCTCGTACTTTTTGATTTTGTCGTAGAGAGTGCGCTCGCCAATGCCCAAGAGCTCGGCAGCCTTGCGGCGATTGCCCTGCACCGATGCCAGCGCGCGCGCGATGGCATTGCGCTCGACAGCCAGCAGGTGCTGTACCGAGTGCTGATCGGGCCCGGCACTCAGGGAACTGCTCGTCGACGCTTCTTCGAGCCAAAGATCGTCGGCGCTGAGTTCATCGGTGTCGGCGAGAATGCAAGCGCGCTCGAGAACGTTGGCAAGCTCGCGCACGTTTCCAGGCCAGGTGTGCGCCATGAGCTTGTCCTGCGCCTGCTTGGACATGTGCATCGGCTCTCGCCCAACGTTGCTAGCCGCGCGCCGCAGCAAGCTCTCGGCCAGCGGCAAGATGTCTCGAGGTCGCTCGCGCAGCGCTGGCAATCGAATCGGAAAGACGGCCAGGCGGTGATACAAATCTTCGCGAAAGCGACCTTCCGCGATCATGGCGCGCAGATCCTGGTTGGTTGCCGCCACCCAACGGACGTTGGCCTCGAGAGTCTCACTGCCGCCCACGCGCTCATACTTGCGCTCCTGCAAGACCCGCAAGAGCTTGGCCTGTAGCTCCGATTTTAGCTCGCCAATCTCGTCGAGAAAGAAGGTGCCACCTTCCGCCGCTTCAATGCGTCCGACTCGGCGCGCGTCGGCCCCGGTGAAGGCGCCCTTCTCATGGCCAAAGAGCTCGCTCTCGAGCAGCGTCTCGGTAAGGGCTGCGCAGTTGATGGCGACGAAGTTCTTGTCATGACGAGCGCTGGCCTGATGAATGTTTCGAGCAGCAACCTCTTTGCCAGCGCCGCTCTCGCCCAGCAAGAGCACCGTGGCATCGGTTCGTGCCACCTTCTCGATGGCCTTGACGACCGGCTGCATAACAGGGTCGCCATAGCTGAGCACGGGCGCAAGCAGGCCCTTCTCACGTGTTGGCAGCGCCTTGCCCTGCGCATGCTTGGGTTTTTCCAGGGCGCGGCGAACCAGGGCCTGTAGCTCGGTAGGACCCGAAATCGGCTTTTGCAGAAAGTCGTAGGCACCCTGCTTCATGGCCGCCACCGCGGTCTCGACGGTGCCGTGCGCGGTCAACATGATGACCGGTACGCTCGGTTGTTTGCTGCGTATCCAGCGCAGAAGCTCCAGGCCATTAACCCCTGGCATCTGAAAGTCAGTGAGCACGAGTGCGAAGGACTGCGTACCGAGCAAAGCAATGGCCTGTTCTCCGCTGGACGCGCACTGCACCTGATGCCCATCGAGCTCGAGTGCATCGCTCAAGAACTCGCGTATGCCCGCTTCGTCATCGGTGACTAGAATGCTTGCCATGCGTGCGCTCAGGGGTTGGCTAACAGGGTGACGACGAACTCGGCACCGCCGCCACTTGCGTTGCTCACGCTCAGAGTACCACCGTGCAGGTCGACGATGCGCTTGGCGACAGCCAGCCCCAGCCCCGTGCCGGTGGCTTTCTTGGTGTGAAAGGGCTCAAAGAGCAGCTCCCGCTCGCTCTCGTCGATGCCAGCGCCATGATCGCGCACCCGAAAGACCAGGGCCGAGCCCTCGGTGGCGCAACTGGCCTCGACCGCGGCGCCCGTGTCCACAGCGTTTTGCAGGAGGTTGCACAAGACCTGCTGCATGCGCGCCGCATCAAGGGAAAACTTCTTAGGTGCGTGTGAGAGATCCAGTCGGATCTGCGCGCCGCCAATCAAGGCTACGCTCTGCTCTAACACCTGCCCCGGGTCGCGTGCCTCCCTGCGCAACGCACCGCCCCGAGCGAACTCGAGCAGGTCGCTCACCAGGTCTTCCAGACGAACAGCCTCG
>JAHEAK010000549.1 GCA_024642805.1 Kofleriaceae bacterium
CTTTTGGCGACGGAGCCCATGCGCAGCAACTTCTGGTTGGAAACGCTCTTGAGGCGAGCAACTGCATCCGCGTCGCTCTCGCCGTCTTTTTTGACAGTGCCGACGATGCTGCTGATGAGCTTGTCTTTGCTGCCGTAAATCTTTTTAACTGCCTGCATCGGTGTTTCGATTGCCATGATCTTGTTCTCCTTGTATCTCCGCGTTTTCGGACTCGGGGGGCGGATTCTCATCATTGCTGCCATCCTTGTCAATGCTTGAGCCGAGCCCAGACAAATTCGCTCCGACCAGGTCCGCCAATTCCTGCTCGCTGAGGCGCCAATCGAGGCGCGCCCAGCTCTCATCCTGGGCAAACTCAATGTTCTTGATTAGTTGGCCGATCGCGTCGACCTGCAAGACCAGGGCAGCTGCCTGAATCTGCATTTTTGCTTGTGAAATTATGGTCTTGGCATCCTGGTCCGAGCTCATCTTGACCTCGAGGCGCAGGGCCAGGCCCTCACCAAGATCCGCCGAGCCCACGATGGCCAAAGGTGGCTGCACCTGCCCGCCGCTGGCCGCCACCAGCCCCTGCGCCACCGCCCTTTCGACCTCCCCCATGGCCCACATGGCGTGCTGGGTGTTGAGGCGAGGCAGGTAGGCGGCCAGCCCGGTCTTGACCGAGCCGAGCTTCTCGCCCGTGCCAAGGCTCATCACCAAGAGCTCACGCGTGGAGGCGATGAGCAAGGTATCGGTGCTGCCAAAGGCCAACCAGACGCCGGCCCCTTCGGGCGTTACCTGGTGGTAGATGGCACGCCCTTCCGCCTGTGAACTCTCCAGATGGCCGCCAGACTCCGCGAGGAATCGACCGAGACAGGCAGTGATCGCCGCTTCGCTGTACTTGCCCTTGGTCACCAAGAGCGAATCGGTGCCCTCGCCACGCGGCACAAGTGCAATCGTCGCGGAGAGCACGTCCTTGTGTGGATCGATTGCGCAGGCCTTCAAGACCGCGCTGAGCTCGCCACGCAATTCAGGATCGCGTGCCAGCATGCGATCGAGCGCGCGCTCGACCACGGGCGAGGAGGCCAGCGCCAAAACGTCGATGCCGATGACGGCAGTGGCCTGGGCAGGAATCGCCTGTAGACCTTCTACCGCCGCTGGCGTCGGGCCCTTGCTCTGGGCCGCATGCTTTTTCTTGTCGCGACAGGCGACCGTGAGCGCGAGCAAGCTAGCGAGCACGATCGCGCATACGCGCGGCATATGACCCCGAGAAGAGCGCATCAGCAACTACTGGCCAAGACCGCCCATCATCGGGCCAGCCAGCGCTTGCAGGGTGGCCAGGTCGGCTTCGCTAAGGTTCATGGACATCATCATGTCAGCACCTTGCGCCACCAACTGCAGCTTGTCGAGCAAAGCGCCGTTGGGGCCCAGCTGTCCTTTGGCCATGCCGATGAATGGCTTGATCATTTCGATGGTCGACTTGGCAGCAGCTTCATCCGCAAAGCTGACACCCACAGCCAACTCGAGGCCACTTGTGAAGCCAATGGAACCGAAGACGCCCGACGGAGCGCTGCCCATTTGACCGAGGCCTTGTGCGGCTGGCGAACCCTCTTTGAAGGCGGCCGCAAACCAGATCGGTGCCGCTTGATTGGCTTTCCCAGCCGCCTTGGTGAAGGCAGCGTTGGCTGAGAGGGAGTCTTTGCCATCGAGGCGCGCTTGCAGGTAGGCCTTGTCGTCCTGCTCGGGAACCATGATGAGAGTGTCATTGCCTGCCCAGGCAATGTTGATGTTCTCGTCTTTTGCGTCAGCGTGAACGAAGGTGAAGGCACCTTCCTCTTCGACAGTGACCTTCTTGCCCTCTTTTTCTGCCATCGAGCTAATGCACTTGGTGAGTTCGGCACGCTCGAAGCCCTGCACCACCAGCACAGGCTGCTTCTCGTTGGTGGTATCGACGCCGAGGTAGACGCTCTTGAGTTTGGCGATGGGATTGAAACCACATGCTTCCTCAATCTGCCCAAGCTCGCTGCTAGCGGCTGCCAGCGCCATCGGTCCGAACTGTTTCCACAGCGGGCTCGTGGTCAGGCTCTGCATCGAGAAGGAGATGACGATTTCCGTGCTTGCTGGCATGTAGGCCAGCATCTGAGAGGCGCTCGCCGTCGAGCCCTTGGGCGCCGTCTTGGTCTCGGTGGGTCGGGCGGCCTCGCTTGCCGTGTCGGTGCTCTTGCCCTCGGTCTTGGTTTCGGGCTTCTTCTCCTTGCTGCAGGCAGGAGCGATACAAAGGGTGGTGCCAAGAGCGATGGCGAGGGACAAATTGCGCTTCATCTCAGATTCTCCGGGTAAGTGATTGAGAGCAGGTCTTAGCACGGGCCCAAGGCCAGGCAAACGCCACGTGAGGCTGATATTGGCGGGGCCTGCTTGCCACTTGCAAGGCGAGGGGCTGACTGTCACATTGCGCCCGCATGCCCTGGATCAAGCGCAAGTTACGCGGAAACAAGGTCTTCGTTCGGGTCGACGACAACGCCGCGCCCGTGGCCAACGACAAGGGCCTGGTGGAAGTGCTCTACAAACTCAGTGCGCAGGCGAAGATCTACAACGCCTCGGTGAGCAATCTCATTCCAACCGGCGACGCCGCCGACGAGACGCCGATTCACAGTGACGATGCGCCACCGCCAGGCGGTACCAGCGATGGCGCGAGCACCCCTGCCAGCAAAGCCAGCCCCAAGAGCAAGAGCAAGGCGAGCGCCGCCTCGGCCAGCGCCGCGGCCCCTCTGCCCAAGGACGCCATCATCATCTACACCGACGGCGCCTGCTCGGGCAATCCTGGCCCAATGGGGATAGGCGCGGTCATTCTCAACGGCGAGCACCGCCAGGAAGTTTCCGAGTTTCTAGGCACGGGGACCAACAACATCGCCGAGCTGAGCGCCATCGAAACCGCTCTGCGCCTGGTGCCACGCAAAGAGCGCGCCCGACCGGTCGTGGTGCACACCGATTCCAGCTACTCCATTGGCATCCTCGACAAGGGCTGGAAGGCCAAGGCCAACACCGAGCTGGTCGCGCGCATTCGCGAACTCACCAAAGATTTTTCCGCACTGCGCTTCGTGAAGGTCAAGGGCCACAATGGAGTGCCAGAGAACGAGCGCTGCGACGAGCTCGCCACCGGCGCCATCAGCGCACGCTAGCGAAGAGCCGCCCCCGCACGGCGGCTGGAGCGCGCGCACACGCTCGCGACTCGAGTGGGCGTGTCAGCGCCCGCGCACGTAGCCATCGAGAGTTGTGAAGGCAAAGCCGTGCGCGGCGACTTCGTCGAGCACCTGCGAGAGCGCTTGCACTTTGCGATCGAGGGGCACGCGAAGGTCTGGCTGTCGCGCCACCAGCGAGGCGGGCAAACCGTCTTCGGCGGCTCCACAAAGATCGATGCCGTGCAGCTCGAAGTTGAAGAACTCGCGAGTGGCCATCGACGCCAACCAATGTCGACGCAATGGCGCGGGTGCTAGTAGCAAGTTGGTGCCGATGACGGGCGTGCGCGAGCGAGCGGTCACCGCGATGGGCAGCTCGAGGAGACCGCTGGCGCCGTGCTGCCAGGGCAGCTCGATATCGGGCTCGTAGGGCTCGATGGGAGCGGTAAGCGCGCGCGGATTGGTCATCACCGCCCCGCTGGCCCGCCCGATGACCCGCAGCCCGGCCATCACCACCGCCTTGGCCGCGTAGTAGCCGGGCGCCGGAAAGATCGAGCTGTCGTAGCGGTACTCGTGATCGACCAGGGCGCGCAAGATCGTGCTCGACAGATCGTAGCCTGGCGAGCGAAATCCTGTCAGCGGCGAGCCGACCAACTCGCTGAGCAGCTCATGGGCACGCCCGATTTCTTCGTAGACCTGGGCGCTATCGAGCCTGGCAAGCTCGTAGGGATGACTATAGCTGTGGCTGGCAATCTCGTGGCCTTCTGCAATGACATCGCGCAAGACCGCACGCATGGCGCTGGCGTGGGAGCCGAGTGCGCTTAGGTCGACGTCTTCGGCGACGATGAAGAAGGTCGCTTTGATGTCCTTTTCAGCTAGCAGATCCAAAAAGCGCGGTAGCGCCGCGCACAAGACCCGGCTGCGCAAATCGAGAGGCGCTGGGCCGAGGCCATGGATGCGGTAATAACAAGGTATCGGATCGACATCGATCGATACACAGCAGGTGCGCGTCATCCCTTGA
>JAHEAK010000041.1 GCA_024642805.1 Kofleriaceae bacterium
GGCCTGTCACCCAGCGAACATCTTCCTGGTTATCGACTCGATGACCGGTCAAGACGCGGTGCGCACCGCCGATACTTTCAACAAGCGCCTCAACGTCGATGGTCTGGTGCTCACCAAGCTTGACGGCGACGCTCGCGGCGGTGCGGCTCTCTCCGTCAAAGAAGTCACAGGCAAGCCCATCAAGTTCCTCGGCATGGGCGAGAGCATGGACAAGCTCGAGGAGTTCCGTCCCGAAGGCCTGGCCTCGCGCATCCTGGGCATGGGCGACATCGTCGGCCTGGTCAAAGACTTCGAGCAGGTCGTCGACGCCGAAAAGGCCGAAGAAGACGCCGTGCGCATGCTCAAGGGCAAGTTCGACATGCAGGACTTCCTCGAGCAGATTCGCATGATCCAGAAGATGGGTTCGCTCAAGGACCTGATGGACAAATTGCCCTTCTTCCCCGGTGGCTTGCCCGACGACGTCAACCTCGACGACAAGGAGCTGGTCAAGATCGAAGCCATGATTAGCTCGATGACCAAAGAGGAGCGCAAGAACCCGACCGTGTTCGTGATGACCAGCTGGGAGGACATCACCAACAACGCCGGTCGCAAGTCCAAGCGCCGTCGCGCCGATTACGATCCCGGTCGCGTCAAGCGCGTCTCCAAGGGCTCCGGTCGCAGCGAAGTCGAAGTCAAAGAGCTCCTGCAAAAGTTCGGCGGTATGCGCCAGATGATGGTGCAGCTGGGCGCTTCGACAGGCCTCATGGGCAAAATCCCTGGCATGAAGCAGTTCTCGCAGATGAAGCGACTGGCCGGCATGGACATGAGCGCCATGATGGGTGGCGGCATGGGCGGCATGGGTGGCATGGGCGGCATGGCGGGCGCGATGCCCGGCGCGATGCCAGCCGGCTTGCCACCGGGATACACCATGCCCGGTACCCCCGGTGGTGGTGCCCCGGCCATGGCAAGCCGCGAGCAGATGAAGAAGAAGAAGGACAAGCGCAAGGCCGAGAAGGCCGCGCGCAAGAAGACGCGCAAGAAGCGCTAGGTGGCAGCGGTGCTGCTGTTAACCGCATCAGCACCGCCACGCGCTACTTCCGAGCGCCTCGGCACTTCGGCCGAGTCTACGAGGAAAAGGCCCCTCCACTCATGCGACGCTGAGCGCGGCGACTGCGAGCGCGTCCCTCGCTACCACTCGAGGAGCACCTTGCCGACCGCCTTGCGGGTCTGCAAGAACTCGTGAGCGTCAGCGACCTTGTCGGCTGGGAATGTCTGGCCGACGTGGGGCAGGAGCGGCTCATCGGCAAGCTCGGCGAAGGCTCGACCGAGCCTCTCGATCCACTCGTCATTCTCAAGGACGTGCAGGGCGTTGAGAGCGTAGACCCCGTGGTTCTCGTTGAAGAGCTTGAGCACCGAGATGCGCGGCATCTGCGCTACCGCCTTGAGCATGCGCAGTGGGTTGCGCTTGCCGTCTTTGACGCCGGAGCTTAGCCCCACACAAACGACGCGGCCGGTCATGCGCAGTCGCTGCATCTGTTGCCGGAGCTCGGCGCCCCCCGAAGAGTTGAGGATGAAGTCGAAGTCCTTGGCACTCCGGTCGGCGTAGAACTCACTGCGAGTCATCGCCGTCGCGCCCAGCTCCTCAATATAACTCTTCTTAGACGCGCTGGTCGTGAGACCAACGACCTGCACGCCGGTGCGGAGAGCCATTTGGATGGCCAGCGTGCCCACGCCACCGCTAGCGCAGTCGATCATGATGCGATCGCCTGGGCGTATGCGAGCCATCTCGTGCAGCGCCAGATGTGCAGTGAAGAAGTTGACTGGCAAAGCGGCGCCCGCAGCCAAGGTCGTGCCCTTCGTGAGTGGGAAGACGTTCTTCTCCGGGAGATTGATGTGCGAGGTGTAGCCACCAAAGACGGTGCCGGCCACCACCTCATCGCCCTCCTTGACGCGAGTAACGCCCGTGCCGACGGCGGAAACCACGCCACTGAGCTCATAGCCGGGCACGAAAGGCTTTTTGGGCGCGTCGGGATAGAAGCCAAGGCGCATCTGAATGTCGGCGAAGTTGATGCCCGAGTAGCGAACCTCGATGCTCACTTCGCCAGCTGCAGGTGGTTTGCTGGCGACGCTGTGCATCTGCAGAAGATGGGCGGCACCGTATTTGGCGATCACAATTTCACGTTGAGTCTGTGTGGTCATGGCAAGATCCTATATATTGTTAGTTTGAGAACTATCGAAATGTTTGACACAAAAAAGAGCATCCCGCCCGGGACGCCCTATGGATTAACTCTTGGCCGCGAAGAAAGCCGCGATGTCCTTCATCACCTGGGGGCGAATGCTGCACACCAACTGCTTGCCCTCTTTGCTGGTCTCGATGAGTCCAGCCGATTCCAGTTCGCGCAGGTGATGGCTGATGCTGGGGGCACCAATGCGCAGATTGCTGATGATGGTCGCCAGGAAGCAGTCGTGGGTGCGACCCTTGGCCAGATCCAGCCGGCTCTCCTCGAGCAAATTGAGGAAGAGCTGCAGTCGGTTCTTGTTGCTGAGCGCGCGAAAGACTTTGCTCATGCGGGTGACATCGCTAGCCGCCATGCCACGTTAGTACGACGATTGTCGAACTAACGCAAGCATGAACGAAGAGCCAGGCGTCGATGCGCTACTGGGCGGCAGCCGGAATGGCCAGGTCCCAGCTGGCGCCGCCACCGGTGACGGTGCAGCTGTCGTCGCGAACCAGGTCGTCGCCGACGAAACCGACGTACTGGGTTGGGCCCGCAGCCGGTGTGAAGGTACCGGTGAAGTTGCCCTCAAAAGAGGTCACGGTGATGGTTCCCGACTGTGCACTGTAGACGGTGTCGGCGGTCGTGCCATCGCCTTGCGCGAAGACAATGGCGCAGGCGCCACAGAGGTTGTAGTCGAGCTGATCACCGGTGATTTCAAAGGTGCCGTTGGCGAGACCGTTTTCAAATGGCGCAAGCCCGTCCCACAGCTCGACGGCGAAGTAGGTGCCGACCACGGGGGCGGCAACCGCCAGCGGGTCAGCAGGGCTGCCAATTTCACCACCGGCGACACCCAGGTCGCCTAGATCACCGAAGCCGGCGACAGGCGTGCACGCAGCAGCACTTGGTTGTGCATCGGGGGCACCGGCAGAGGCATCCGCGCCGCCAGTGACGGAGGCATCCGCACCACCGCCGCCGCCGCCGCCGTCGTCACTGCTGCAGGCCGAAGCCGTGAGCAGGAAGGCACCAGCAAGCATGAAGCCAGCACGGGCAAAACCAAGGAAAGGACGATGAACGGCGTTGGAAAGCATGTGAGCCTTCATACCGTCAGCCCCTCGTTGAGAACAAGGTTTCTGGCCGCCTCGCCGACGGGCGGAGGGGTGGGGTGGCCACCGGATGGAGGAGCTGCCCCTGTAACCGTCTGTATTTATATCGGCATGACCCAGGAGATCCGGCGCAGCCAACCAAGTTGATTGAAGTTTCGAAACTTTCAATGCTATTTGAAGCATCGAAATCCCATGAGCGAGCAACACACCGTGGCCACCCAGACAAGTGCTCGATTGATCGGGCAACTTAGCAACATCGCCCATCGAAACGGGCTCTCCGATCTCGCCGATCGGCTCAAGCACCTGTGGCACTGGGTGGAAGATGAGTTGAAAGACTTCGAGCGCGAGATGGCGGAGCTGCCGGTGGGAGAGTCCCGCATCGAGAAGGCCGCTCACCACCTGCTCGACATGGGCGGCAAGCATCTGCGCCCGCTCTGTCTGGCGGTGGCAGCCAAGTCAGGTAGCGGCTTCGATGCACGCGCACGACAACTGGCGGTCGCGGTTGAGCTCGTGCACAGCGCGACCTTATTACATGACGATGTCATCGACCTCGGTGACAGCCGACGTGGTCACTCCACTTCGCGCATGATCTATGGCAACGCGGCTTCGATCTACGCGGGCGACTGGCTGCTGGTGCAAGCGCTCATGCGCATTCAAAAAGCCGGCGTTCCCGATCTGATGGACAGCATGCTGGTCATCATCAACGACATGGTGCACGCCGAGTCCCTGCAGCTGGACAACCGCGGCCGCATCAACTCGAGCTTCGAAGACTACTTTCAGGTGGTCGAGGGCAAGACCGCGGCGCTCTTCCGCTGGGCGCTCTACGCCGGAGCCAAGGTCGGCGCGCACAGCGAAGACGAGTGCGTGAAGCTCGAGAGCTACGGTCGACACCTCGGCATTGCGTTTCAAGCGGTCGACGACTTGCTCGATGTCGATGGCGACGCGCAGGTCACGGGCAAGGCGCTGTTCACCGATCTCCGCGAAGGCAAGATGACCTACCCGCTCTTGGTCGCGCTCGAACGTGACCCGAGCCTGCAGGGTGCGGTCCTGGAGTGCGCCCAGAAGCCACCTGAGCAGCCCCTGCCCGCCTCTGCGCTCGAGAGCGTCCTGGCCTCCCTGCACAACACGGGCGCCATCGAAGCCTGTCGCGAGTTCGCCGCCAGGCACAGCCGCGAGGCCATTGCCACGCTCAGCGATCTCTCGTGCGACGAGACCATCGAAGCACTCACCACCATCGCTCAAGCCACCACCTTTCGAAGGAACTAGTCGTGCCCCACTCTCAAGAACCTTCGCAAGAACCTTCGCAAGAACCTTCGCAAGAGATCGTGCGCGCCGGTAGCGGTGCCATGTTCGACAACCTGGCTGCCCGCTACGACCTGCTCAATCGCCTCATGTCCCTCGGGGTCGACAAGCGCTGGCGTCGCCGAACCGTGCGCTCGCTGAGGCTTTTGCCAGGACATCGCGTTCTCGATCTGGCCACGGGCACGGGCGATCTCGCCATTGATATCGCCACCCGCAGTCCAGGCGTGAGCGTGGTCGGCGTCGATCCTTCGCCCAAGATGCTCGAGGTCGGTCGCAGCAAGATCGACAAGCGCGGGCTCAGCGATCGCATTACGATGCGCGAAGGCATCGGCGAAGAACTGCCCTTCGACGACCAGGTCTTCGACGCGGTCACCATCGCCTTCGGCATTCGCAACTGCACCGATCGCGCACAGGCGATTCGCGAGATGAAGCGCGTCACGCGTCCGGGTGGTCGCATCGGCATTCTCGAGCTCGGCGAGCCTCGCGGTGGCATCATGGCGCCCTTTGCACGCTTTCACATTCACCAGGTCATTCCCCGGCTAGGTGCGTGGCTCTCGGGCGCCAAAGAGTATCGCTACCTGCAGGAATCCATCGAGGCCTTTCCGCCCGCGCAAGAATTCGCTGAGCTCATCAGCACATGCGGACTTGAGATGATCGAGCTTGTCGCCTTCAGCTTTGGCTCGTGTCACCTCTACCTGGCGCAGGTCCCCGAGGAGGAACCTAGCCGTGCAAACTGAGAGTCGAAGCGAGACGCAGAGCGCGGCCCTGCCCGCTGCCGGCGAGTATCTCGAATACTGCGAGCGCTCCTTTGCGGCCGCCCGACGCCTCGGCAAGGACATGATCCGCCTGAGTGTGCCAGCGCCACTAGCACCCGTGCTGGCGATGCCAGAGGGCTCCATGCTCTGGTGCCCGCCGAGCGGAGCGCAGCTGGTTGGCGCAGGTCAAGCCGCGACCGTCCTTGGCTCCGGTCCCGAGCGCTTCACACAGATCAAAGCCCAGGCCCAAGAGCTGTGGCAAGGCCTCTACGATGCGCCACTCGCCGGTACCCACGCCGACTTGCCACGCCTCTTTGGTGGCCTCAGCTTCGCCGATGGGCCGCTAGAAGGTCCGTGGCGCGAGTTTGGCAATGGCCTCTTCTGGTTGCCGCGCCGCCTCTATGGCCGCGACGGCGATCGCGCCTGGCTCAGCTTGTGTCTGTCTGTCGATCATTCGCCACGCACCGCCGCCGAAGAGTTGAGTCAGGAGGCCGCGCGCCTGCTCTTGGCCAGAGAAGCCGCACCGCGACAGGCACTCATCGATCACGCCGAGCACTTGTCGGCGGCATCGTGGACTGAGCGCATCAACGCCATCGTGGCTGGCATTGCCGATGGCCGCGTGCACAAAGTGGTGGCGGCCCGCGCCAGTCGCCTGCACTTTCGCAACGGCATCGAGCTTCGGCCCGCACTCGAGCGCTTGACCGAGCGCTACGCCGATTGTTTCTGCTACGCCTTTCAGCGCCAGGGCCTCACCTTCGTCGGTGCCAGCCCCGAGACCTTGATCGACAAGCAGGGCCTGACCCTGCGCACGCAGGCGCTGGCCGGATCCATCGCAGCCGATCGCGCCTTCGCCGAGCAAGAACTTCTCAGCAGCAAGAAGGATCGTTTCGAGCAGGAGCTGGTGGTCAAAGCCATTGCTCAAGCCCTCGAACCCGTCTGTTCTGAGCTGCACTACGCAGACACGCCCCAGACCCTGACCCTTCGCCACCTCACCCACTTGTGCACGCCCATCGACGGCAAGCTGCGAGCGCCCCAGCATGTGCTCGACCTGGTCGAGGCGCTGCACCCGACGCCGGCTGTTGGTGGTTCGCCGGTGCCCGAAGCCATCAAGTGGATCGAAAGCAACGAACAAGATCGCGGTTGGTACGCCGGGCCTGTGGGCTGGTTCGACTGTGAGGGCGATGGGCACTTCGCCGTTGCCATCCGATCCGCGCTCTTTACCGGTACTGACGCGTTGGTCTACGCGGGCGCCGGCATCGTCGCAGACTCCGATCCTATGCTCGAGTACCAGGAGACGGGTCTCAAGCAGCGCGCGATTCTCGATGCTCTTGGAATCCTCGGATGAATCGCAACTGGTGCAACCGCGTTCTCGAGGGCCTGTGGGCCGGTGGCGTCGAAGATTTGGTTGTCACCCCCGGCTCGCGTTCGACGCCACTGCTCTTGGCCGCCCTGGAGTCGCCTCTGCGTCTGCACTCGATCATCGACGAGCGCAGCGCGGCCTTCTTTGCACTGGGGCGTGCGCGCGCACGCACATGCAAGGTCGCGCTCCTGTGCACATCGGGAAGCGCAGGCGCTCACTACCTGCCTGCGCTGCTAGAGGCTCGCTACTCCGGGCACTGCCTCGTCGCCCTCACCGCCGATCGCCCACCTGAGTTGCACGAGAGTGGCGCCAACCAGACCATCGCCCAGAGCGCGCTCTTTGCCGCTGCCTGCCCACCGGTCATCGACCTGGGCCCGCCAGACAATCACGCACTGGCCGCCCGACGCCGCGTGCACCAAGCTGTCGCGCTGGCGAGCGGTCCGATTCACATCAATCTGCCCTTTCGAAAACCGCTCGAGCCGACCATCGAGGAAACGGCCACGTTTGCAATGCAGCCGAGGCCAGCAGCGATCTGGCCGGCCGAACGACTCATCAGTGATCAAGCAGTGGCCCGCATCGCCGAGCGCTGCAACACGGCTCGGCGCGGCGTCATCGTCGCAGGCCCTGGCACGGCGGCCCTTGGTGCCAGCGTGCGCGAGCTGGCCGTGGCTAGCGGCTTCGTGTTGCTCGCCGAGAGCAGCAGCGGTGCCCGACTCGCGGGCGGAGCCCTGCCGCAGCAGTGTGACGCCTTCGGGCACTTCCTCGGCATCGATGCCATCGCGGAGGGTCTCGAGCCGGATCTGATCGTGCAGTTCGGCCAGGAGCCCAGCAGCGCACCACTCTTGCGCTGGCTTGCACCTCGCGGATCCGTCACCCTGCGCCTCGCTGATGACATGCCGCGCAACACCGCAGACGGTGACTGCGAACTTATCTTAGGCGACCCTGGCCAGGCCGTGTCGCGTCTGGTGCCCCTGCTCTCGCCACAGCTCGATGCCAGCTACCTCGAAGCCTGGCGCGCCCACGAGCGGCAAGCCTGGGCGGCCGTCGAGCACGTGCTGAGCAGCTCCGTCGCGGCCCCGGGTGAGGCCCCGGGAGAGGCCCCGGGAGAAGCCCCGGGAGACGCCCTGAGTGAAGCCCTGGCGAGCGCGTCGGCATTGCGCTACCTGGCCACGGGAACGCAGCTGACCCTTGCCAACTCGCTGGCCGTTCGCAATGCCGATGCCGTTTTGCGCGCGTCCGATCGCACACTGCGCGTCTTGCATCAGCGCGGCACCAGCGGCATCGACGGTTTGATCGCGGCCGCCATCGGCGCCAGCGGCAGTGAGCCATCTGCCCTCTTGCTTGGCGACGTCAGCGCGGCTCACGACCTGAGCAGCCTGGCCCTCGCAGGCCTGTGTGAAGGTCCGCTGGCCATCCTCATGATCGACAACCAGGGCGGTCAAATCTTCTCGCAACTGCCCATCGCCAAGCAGGGTCTCGATGCCCGCTCCTTCAACTTTTGGCGCACGCCGCCGAGCGTGGATTTTGCGGCCGCCTGTCAGGCCTACGGGGTGCCGTATCGACGGGTCAGCCAGCGCAGCGAGCTACATGATGCCCTGCACTGGTCCCATGCCCAGCCGGCTTGCAGCTTCTTGCACATGCGAGTGAGTGCCAACTCCATGTCGAGCTTTGTGCAAGGGGTGCGCGAGGCCTTGTCGTGATCTGCGCCATCCACGGCTTCACGGGCAGCCCGCGGGTCTGGGATGGCATCGGCGATGACAATCATTGCCTGTCCCTCACTCTGCTCGGCCATGGTCGTGACCGATGGGCAAGCGCAGCGACCAGCTGGGATCAAGAAGTCGAAACGCTGGCGGCGAGCTTGCCCGATCGAGGCGTGCGCCTCGTGGGCTATTCGCTCGGCGCCCGCATCGCTCTTGCCATTGCGCTGCGCTACCCCGCGCGAGTCAGTCGCTTACTCCTCATCGGCGGCAGCCCAGGGCTTCGTGATGCCCAGCAGCGAGCCGATCGGCGCCGCGACGACGCGCAGTGGAGTGCGCTTTTGCGCACGCGCGGCATCGGCGCTTTCGTCGATGCCTGGCAAGCGATGCCACTTTGGGATTCCCAGCGCAGCCAGCTAGCCTCTGTCCTCGAGGGGCAACGCCAGCAGCGACTGGCCCACGACCCTGAGCAGCTGGCGCTAGCCCTCGATAGTCTGGGCACTGGCGCGATGCCCGATCTGTGGCCAGAGCTCGATCGCCTGACCATGCCCGTGCACTTGCTGACCGGTTCGCTCGATGCCAAGTACGCTGCTATCGCCGCCGCCATGGCCGATCGCATTGCCAATGCCACGCTGCACGCCATGGACGGCTGCGGCCATAACCCCGTCCTGGAGCGGCCCGCACAGCTGCATCAGTTCATTAAAGAACATTTCTGATGACAGCCTCCCATGCATCCATTCGCCCCGGCTCTGCCAAGGCCTGGCTCCTGGCATCGCGACCCGCCACTCTCAGCGCGGCGCTCGTCCCCGTGGCCGTTGGCATGGCACTGGCGCAGCTTCTCGATTCCTTTTCTCTGTGGCCAGCACTTGCCGCGCTCTGGGGAGCCATCTGGATCCAGATCGGCACCAACTTCGCCAATGACGTCTACGACTTCAAAAAAGGTGCTGATACCGAAGAGCGAGTCGGTCCGATGCGCGCTGCCCAGGCCGGGCTGCTCACTCCTCGCCAGCTCTTTGCGGGCATGGCCCTAACTTTCGGGCTCGCCAGCGCCTGCGGCCTCTACTTACTCACGGTTGGCGGCTGGCCCATCGCCGTCATCGGCGTGGCCTCGATCGCATCAGGCATTGCCTATACCGGTGGCCCCTACCCGCTTGGCTACAACGGCCTGGGCGACCTTTTCGTATTGGTGTTTTTCGGATTCGTGGCGGTGTGCGGCACCGTCTACGTCCAAATGCTGCGGGTCCCCGATCTGGCCATCTGGATATCGATTCCGGTCGGCGCGCTTGCCACCGCGATCCTGGTGGTCAACAACATTCGCGACGCCGACACCGACATCCTCTGTGGAAAGCGCACTCTTGCGGTTCGCTTCGGCAAGTCGGCGGCGCGCCTGGAGTACCTGCTCCTTGTGACCAGCGCCTTCGCCATCCCCAGTGTGTTGGTGGCCTGGGAGCGCGTGCCAAGGTCCGCACTCCTGGTCTGGCTCAGCGCCCCCCTGGCCCTAGGCATTGTCCGCGTCGTCTTCCGCAGCGATGACGCTGGCAAGCTCAATCGCTGCCTCAAGGCCAGCGCGGGCCTGCTCTTGCTACACGGAATTCTTCTTAGCACGGGACTCCTGCTCGGCTGATGACGAGCTACTCCTTCCAGCTGCATGCGGTCGGCGGCGCGCTTGCGCAGGAGGCTGGCAATGCCCATCACAGCTGGAAGCGTCGCGATGCCCTGCTCGTGGTGGTGCGCACTCGCGAGGGCCTGCGTGGGGTCGGCGAAGCAGCGCCCCTGCCCGGCTATTCGAATGAGTCGCTGGCGGCTTGTCAATCGGCGCTCGATTCCTTGCAGCTGCCCGAGGGCGAGCTCTCCCTGGCCTACATTCGCCAGCGCGTGGGCAGCATTGCCGAGGCCTTGCCCTCGGCACGCTTTGCCATTGAGACGGCTCTTCTCGATCTACTGGCGCAGGTGCGAGGCTTGTCGGTGGCCGCCATTCTCGCCGAAGCGCGCGCGGTGGGGCCCCGGGCTTGTGGCGAGCTGTTGCGCTGCGGATTACTCGATAGCCGCGATCCAATCGGCTCCGCGCAACACCTGGCCCTGCGCGGTCTGCGCTGCGCCAAGCTCAAGGTTGGTCGCGACTGGTCACGGGAGCTGCCCACGATTCGCGGCCTGCGTGCACAACTGCCCTCGCTGCGTTTGCGTCTGGATGTCAACGGCGCCTGGTCAGTGGCGGAAGCACAGGCGCGCCTACTCGAGCTGGCTGAGCTAGACATCGAGTTCGTCGAGCAACCGGTGACTCCTGCAAACATGGGCGCCATCAAGGTATCGCCAGTCCCGCTGGCCGCCGACGAGAGCCTGCGCAGCGCCGAGACTCGCAACCTACTGGAGAGCTTGCTAGCCGACAGAAGCCTGGTCGCCCTCGTGCTCAAGCCGAGCATCCTGGGCGGCGCGCTTGCCTGCATCGATCTAGCCGATTGGGGCGCCTCTCGCCAGGTAGAAGCCATTGTCAGCCACTGCTTCGAGGGCCCGACGGCTACAGCGGCCATCGCCGAACTGGCTCTTGCCATCCACAGCGGCTTTGCAGCCGGGCTCGATACCCACGCCGGCCTATCCGTATACCCAGGCGTGCAGGTGCCGCAGCTCGCCGCCCTCGATATTCGCAGTCACGCGCCCGGCCTGGGAGTGCAAGCGCTGTGACGCCCGACGCCCTGCACATCGAAGAGGCAGCCCGCGAACAAGGCGATGCCATTGCGCTCATCATTTCGGGACGCCGCCTGGGCTTCGACGAGTTGGCGCGAGAGATACGAGCCATCGATCGACCCAGCAAGGTCTTGCGAGCGAGCCAGGATCTGTCCTCGCTCCTGCACATCTACGCCGACCTGCAAGAGCATCAACCGCTGTGCATCGTGCCAGCCAACACCAGCGATGCGGAGCTTCGCGTCCTCGAGGAGCGCATGGCCAGGGTTGCCCCAGACGTCGCCCTGGTCCTCTTTACCTCTGGCAGTCAGGGGCATCCCAAGGGCGTCATGCTGCCTCGCCAGTCCCTCATTGCCAGTGCCAGGGCAAGCGCACAGCAGCACGGCTGGCGCGACGGAGACCGCTGGTTGTCACCGCTACCGCTGCACCACATAGGCGGTCTCTCGGTGATCCTGCGCTGCCTAGTCGATCGCAAGACGGCGGTCATCACTCCGGGTTTTGACACCGAAGAGGTCGCCAGCCTGCTTCACTCGGCCGCGATCACCCAGGTCTCCTTGGTACCAACCATGTTGTGGCGGCTCTTGGAAGCGCGTGTACCGGCACCGCCAACGCTGCGGCTCATGCTCCTGGGTGGCGCCTCCGTCGATGCGCGTCTCTGGGAACGCGCACGCGCTGCCAACTATCCAGTGGTTCACAGCTACGGCATGACCGAGACCGCGTCGCAGATCGTGGCGATGGGTCGGCCACTGCCAGGCGTCGAGCTGCGCATTCGCGAGCGACGCTTGGAAGTGCGAGCTCCCATGCTCATGCGCGGCTACTTGCCGCCGGATGTCGACGATGCCTGGCAACCAGAGAACTGGTTTCGCACGCAGGATCTGGCGCGCATCGACGAGGACGGCAGCGTGACCATCCTCGGCCGCGACGATGACATCATCATCTCCGGCGGCGAGAACATCGATCCTCGGCAAGTCGAGGCAGGTCTCCTGCGCTGCTCGCAGGTGGCCACTTGCGTGGCGCTTGGACTCTCCCACCCGGAATGGGGCCAGGAACTGGTGGCTCTGCTGAGCACGCGCGGCCAGGTCAGCGAGCGCGAGTTAGAGGAGGCCGTGGCCGGGGAGCTGAGCGGTCCTATGCGCCCGAAACGCCTGATGGTGCTCGCAGAGCTGCCCCTGCGGCCAACCGGCAAAGTGGATTTGCAAGCAGCCAGGCTGATCGCCGCGAACTGGTCCAGGCAAAGCCAGAGCGAGAAGGGCTAGCTGCCGCGCCCCTCAGAGTGAGATGTTCGGCAAGAAAGTGCCCGCAGGATGCCTCGTGTGTGCCAGACTGCGCCCATGATGGGGCCCACCATGGGAGAGACGAGTGAGAGCTCGGGCGGCAAACCCGCGCGAGCCCTGAGCCGCAGCGCGCGCGCCGTCGCTGGACTACCCGTTCGCATCTTCGCAGTCCAAGAATCCGCCTTCGGCATCATTCAGGACTTTTCCTGTTCGGGCATGTTGGTTCGCACCCAGCACCTCGCCGAGGTCGGCTCGCATTGCACGATTCAAGTCGACTTGCCCGATCAGGGCGAGCTCGAGCTTCGCTGCCGCGTCGTGCGCGGTGCTGACACGGGCGGCACCACGGGCGATTCCGCCGGCGAGACCACGGGCGATACCAAGAGCGCGGCCATGGGCCTTTGCTTCGAGGATCAGCAGGACGCCATCGACACCAACAAGATGCAGCGCCTGGGTCAGCTCCTTGCCGACATCCGCGCGCTGGCCAACGCCATCGCTCGGCTGGACAACGAGTGCAGCACCACGGGCACACTGAGCAAGACGCCTCTTGCGCCGCTCCTCAGTTGCCTCGATGCCGAGTCCATCACCGGCATGCTGCGCCTGGAGACGACTGTTGCGACTGGCGTCATCCGCGTGCAGGCCGGCCGCGTGATCGACTTCCGCAGCGAGGGCACGACCACCTTGAGTGGCGAGCAGAGCTTGCAGGAGCTCTTGCGCTGCGATCGTGGCGAGTTCGTGTTTCAGCGGCGTGCCCAGCTGAGCGCAGCGGCGCCGGGCACCCGAGTCATCGATCTCTTGTGGCGTCATGTCCAAGAGCTGAGCGCCCTCGAGCAATAGCTCGACTGTCGGCGGCCCATAGCTCGCTGGTCAGCAACCCCGAGCTTGTCTACCCTGCGATTACTCGGTCCACTCGTGCCAAAGCGCTTTGGCCTGTCGCTTGGCCAGCTCGGGCCCAAGCTGACGCAGGAGCTGCTTGCCGAGTGCCAGGAGCTGGTCGAGCTCGAGCTCGGAGGGGCTTGGCAGCGGCCATGCAAAGGGAATCGTGATCGGCTCGGAACCGAGCAAGCTGCCGCCCACCGACAAGAGCCCGCCCTCATAGTCGACGCTCAGCTCGACATCGCCCGTCGTTCGCAAGCGTGCGTGCAGGCGCTCGGTCTTGAAGAGCCAGGCGATAGAGTTGTTGAACGCCACGTCGCTGGCCAGGGCCTCTTCGATGGCCAGCTCCGCCTGGCCAATCCCCGGAAAGAGGCTGGTGGCGACCAGTCGAAGTTTCGAATCGGTGATCCGCAGCTCGCCGAGTCGGGGCGGCGTGCTCTTGCTGCGGCGGAGCGTCGCCACACCCAGCGCAGAGAGCTGGAGGTCTGCTCTATTGATGTCGACGCGGCTCGGATCGCGATCGAAAAGAGCCAGTCCCATCGGTGGCAAGCGAATGTCGACTTCCTCGATAGCCAGGCTCGCCATACCGATCGAGCTTCGCTTGGCGTGCACACCGCGCAAGACAACGCGGCCGCGCAAGAGACTGACATCCACCTCGTCGATCTCGACGCTGTCAGCCCGCAGGATATAGCTCAAGCGCTCTCGGACTCGCCCTTCGACCCGGTCCTGCAGCGCGTAGCTGAGAACCAGCAGGGTCAAAAGGTAGACCAGACACAGGCCTCCTAGGCCCAGAGCGACGCGCTTGCGCATTAGGACTGGCTCGTGAATGCAAAGCTGAGCTGTTGGCTATCGACCTGGCTCGGCGAGGACGTCTTCTCGGTGGCGTGGCTTCCCGCGGCATCGGCACCTGCAGGCTGCTGGCGCGGCGAGCACACGATGGAGAAGCCATGGAGACGCGGCCCGTAGCTCTCCCAGGCTTGTTCACAGGTCTTGCCTGGCTCGGGATCGGCGACGAAAACCCGCTCGGGAGCATCGCCATATCCGTAGAGCACGAGCCAGTGGTGCTCGTCCTCGAGATAGCCTATAAGAACTTTACCTACGTCAATGCAGCGTCGAATACGCGCAAAGTTCATGTCGTAGCGCAGGTTGGCGCGCAGGCCCTGAGCGCGCAGAACTTTGACGATGGCGCTTTGCCCTGTGCCCTCACGAGTGGTGCCTAGCTCCGCGAAGAGCTGTTGACCCTCGATCTGGCAATCGAAATGACGGAGCACCATCAGCGCGGCCGTGTACCCGCAGCTGTAGTTGCGCACCTGCCGAAAGCCAGGTACCGCCAGCGTGACCACACTCTCATCCTCGGGTTGGTGGATGAGCTCGATCGGCAGCGCCGAGTGCGGCTTGGTTCCCGGGTACTTCACTCGTGACAACCATATCGCATCGCCGGCACGCGCAAACACCTAGAAACGCATCCGAGACACCTCCGGTCCCACTGTCCCAGGACAGCTAAACAGCTGCAAACAGCCTCTATTCGGCTGAAAGCGGGCATGTTAGGGTGCGCTCGCTTATGAGCAATCGCATCCTATTTTCCACCACCCTCTTCCTGGCCGCTTGCGGCTCCAACACCAGCGACAAAGGCTCCGTGCCCACCGATACCAAGGTGACCGACACGAGTGTGCAATCGCAACGACCGGTGGAGAGCACAACGCTCGCTGCCGTTGGCCTCGATCCCGCCGCCCTCGACAAGAGCGCAGACCCTTGCGACAACTTTTACGAGTACGCATGCGGTGGCTGGATGGCCTCGACCGAGATTCCCTCCGACAAGGCTCGCTACGGCCGCTTCACCCAGATCTACGAACGCAACGAAGCGACCCTGCACGCCATCCTCGAGGAGGCTCGCGCCAAAACCCTGCAGAGCCCCGTCGTCGAGCAAATCGGCACCTACTACGGCGCCTGCATGAATGAAGAGGCCGCCGAGAAAGCTGGCATCAGCGCGATCGCTCCCCTGCTCAGCATCGCCAAGTCGGTCAAGAACACCAAGACCCTCGACGCTGCCATTGCCAAGCTGCACAAAAATGCCATTGGCGTTCTCTTCGGACTGGCCTCGACTCCTGACTACATCGACGCCACCAAGATGATCGCCGACATGAGCCAGGGTGGCCTCGGCCTGCCCGATCGCGACTACTACCTGGTCGACGACGACAGCAACAAAGAGATTCGCAAGGGCTACCAGGAGCACGTAGCTGCCATGCTCGTCTTGGGCGGCATGAAGCCAGCGGCAGCCACCAAAGCAGCCGTCGACGTCATGAACATCGAGACCGAGCTTGCCAAGGTCTCCATGTCACGCACCGATCGCCGCGATCCAGAAAACGTCTACCACAAGATCGATCGCGCTGGCGTCGACAAGATGGTGCCCAGCATGGACTGGACTGCGTACTTCACCACCATCGGCTTCCCTGCCATCCAGGACATCACCGTCGACCACGAGCCCTTCTTCGCCAAGCTCGGCGAGATGCGCACGACGGTCAAACCTGCCGCCT